>NZ_JAFGYL010000019.1:0-118402 GCF_017491835.1 Pseudomonas sp. 67(2021) | reverse complement strand
CCTCTAAACCGGCCCCTCACCCCTTGGCACACCTCCTGCTATAGCCCTGGCAGGCTGCGTTCCGACGCGCTCCACAAAAACAATTAAACGAAGGATCCTTCAATGGATAACTCCAACGCCCTGCCCCTTGGGTCGGCTGCCGTGCCGGCCAAACCGAGAACCACCGCCAGCCGGATCAAATCGATCTTCAGCGGCTCTGTCGGCAACATGGTCGAGTGGTACGACTGGTATGTGTACGCCGCCTTCTCCCTGTACTTCGCGAAAACCTTTTTCCCTGCCGGTTCCACCACTGCGCAACTGATGAACACCGCAGCGATCTTCGCCGTGGGCTTCCTGATGCGTCCGATCGGTGGCTGGCTGATGGGCATGTACGCCGACAAGGTCGGGCGCAAGAAAGCGCTGATGGCCTCGGTATACCTCATGTGCTTCGGCTCGCTGCTGATCGCCCTGAGCCCGAACTATGAAACCATCGGCATCGGCGCGCCGATCCTCTTGGTATTCGCCCGCCTGCTGCAAGGCCTGTCGGTCGGTGGCGAGTACGGCACCTCGGCGACTTACCTGTCCGAGATGGCGACCAAGGAACGTCGCGGCTTCTTCTCCAGCTTCCAGTACGTGACCCTGATCTCCGGCCAGCTCATCGCCCTCGGCGTCTTGATCGTGCTGCAAAACATGCTGACCACCGAACAGCTCTACGCGTGGGGCTGGCGTATTCCGTTCGCCATCGGCGCGCTCTGCGCAGTGGTAGCGCTGTACCTGCGTCGCGGCATGGAAGAAACCGAGTCGTTCACCAAGAAAGAAAAATCCAAGGAAAGCGCCATGCGCACCTTGATGCGCCACCCGAAAGAGCTGTTGACCGTGGTCGGCCTGACCATGGGCGGCACCCTGGCGTTCTACACCTACACCACCTACATGCAGAAGTATCTGGTGAACACGGTCGGCATGAGCATCTCCGACTCGACCACCATTTCCGCCGCCACGCTGTTCCTGTTCATGTGCCTGCAACCGATCATCGGTGGCCTGTCGGACAAGATCGGTCGTCGCCCGATCCTGATCGCGTTCGGCGTGCTCGGTACGATCTTCACCGTGCCGATCCTGATGACCCTGCACACCATCCAGACCTGGTGGGGCGCGTTCTTCCTGATCATGGCGGCGCTGATCATTGTCAGCGGCTACACCTCGATCAACGCGGTGGTCAAAGCCGAATTGTTCCCTACCGAAATCCGCGCCCTGGGCGTCGGCCTGCCGTACGCGCTGACCGTGTCGATCTTCGGCGGCACTGCCGAATACATCGCGCTGTGGTTCAAGAGCATCGGCATGGAAACCGGTTACTACTGGTACGTCACCGCGTGCATTGCCGTGTCGCTGCTGGTGTACATCACCATGAAAGACACCCAGAAGCATTCGCGGATCGTGACTGACTGACGGGGCTACATCGCTGGCAGGCCACAAAATCTGTGTCCTGCCACGAACCCTACGGGGTCTCGCGTCTGGCTGGAAATATGCGCCGGGTCCTTGCACTATGGCTGCATCCGAATGCAGCTCAGGAATCCGTTACCCATGCCCGATGACATCCACTTCTACGAACCCGCCAACGGCCACGGCCTGCCTCACGATCCGTTCAACGCCATCGTCGGCCCGCGGCCCATCGGCTGGATTTCCTCGCAGGATGCCGAAGGCCGGCTGAATCTCGCGCCGTACAGTTTCTTCAACGCGTTCAACTACGTGCCGCCGATCATTGGTTTTTCCAGCGTCGGGCGCAAAGACAGTCTGAACAACATCGAGCAGACCGGAGAGTTCGTCTGGAACCTCGCCACGCGCCCGTTGGCCGAGCAGATGAACCAGAGCTGCGCGATGGTCGCGCCTGAGGTCAACGAGTTTGAACTGGCAGGGCTGACGACCGTGGCGTCAAAGGTGATTTCGGTGCCACGGGTCGCCGAAAGCCCGGTGTCCTTCGAGTGCAAGGTTACGCAGATCATCCAGCTGCAACGCGCCGATGGCGAAACGGTGCCGAGTTGGCTGATCCTCGGTGAAGTAGTCGCGGTGCACATCGCCAAATGGCTGCTGAAGGACGGCATCTACGACACCGCCGCCGCACAACCGATTTTGCGCGGCGGCGGGCCGGCGGATTATTTCCAGCTGGGGCCTGAGGCTCTGTTCAAGATGTGGCGCCCGGGCGCACAGAAGTAATTACCAGATCAGCTCGGCGTCATCGGTGACGCCCTTGAGCTTGTCCAGCTCGTTGATGGCTGCGTCATCGGCAGCAATGGCGCCGGGGAACACCTGCTCATCGAGCAACTTGTGAAAGCGTGGGGCGCCGCCATCGACCAGGGCCTTGACCGCGATCGCCGCGTAATAACCCTTGTTGCCGCCCAGCTCGACGGGGACGACTGCGGAGACTGCTTCGAAGCGTTCAAACTCTTTACGTGCCATGTCGCGGATCCTGGCTCAATCAAATAAGCCGGACATTAAACCCTCAACCGGCGAGTTTGTGTATCGGCGCGGCGCATTGACCGAGGGCCTGCGCGGCGGAAACGTCCCTGAAGGTGTGGAAGTCGAGGCTGTTGACCACCAGGTCCTGCACCAGCTCGGCGAAGACTTCCATTGACGGACTGTTGAAATAAGTCGTCATCATTTGCTGACTGCTCCAGTAGCCGCTGACCAGCCACAGGTCGGCGTCGCACTGCGATTGTTGCAGGGAAAAACTCAGGCAGCCGGGCGCCGCGCGCGAGACCTCGATCAACGCGCTCAGGCGCACACCGAGCTCCGCCGAGCGCCCGGCCTGGGCACGAACGAAGGCCATATGACTGACAGGCATTTGCTTGGACATGATCAACCCTCCATGAAATCGCGTGGCAGCCGGGGGACGGGCTGCGACTGAAGCAAAGATTAAGGGCCGGGGCCGCCGCGCCGTTAGTCGATTCCTGCCTTCGCGTTGCACAATCCTGCGAGACTGCGCAGACGACCTGTAACAACCTGTAAACCCGCGCAACACGTCTGTCATACGCGTTTTGTGTAGGAGTTGCCGAAGGCTGCGATCTTTTGCTTTTGCCTTGAAGATCAACGGATCGCAGCCTTCGGCAGCTCCTACGGAATCGTCTGGCGGGAGACCTACGTGCACCTGCGGGCAGAATCAGGCAAGCATTTGGCAGAATGTGTCTACCGCTGCTGCTTGCACAAACATATGCTCTGCTGCATTCCCCCCCTCACTTGCCGAGGATGCCGTGCATGACGTCATTCGATCGTTTTCAAGCCGAACCCAGCGCCGACATGGAAAAGCAGCGTGCGGAGCTGGCGGCGATCATCCGCCGCAACACCAGCGACGATGGCAGCTACCAGACTGCGATCGGTTCGCTGGTGATGTCGCGCCACACCCAGTCCCATGACTTTGCCCCGGTGCTCGCGCAGCCGGCGCTGTGCATCATGGCGCAGGGGCGCAAAGAGGTGCGCCTGGCCGATGAGTTCTTCAACTACGACCCGCTGAATTATCTGGTGGTGTCGGTTTCGATGCCGCTCAGCGGCCGGGTGGTCAATGTCTCGCCAGAGGAACCGATCCTCGCCGTGCGCCTGGATATCGACCCGAGCGAAATCACCGCGCTGATCGCCGACGCCGGCCCGATGGGCGTACCGACGCGGCCGACCGGACGTGGTCTGTACGTGGAAAAAATCGACAGCGCCATGCTCGACGCGGTGCTGCGTCTGGCCCGGCTGCTCGACGCGCCGAAAGACATCGCCATGCTCGCGCCGCTGATTCGCCGGGAGATTCTCTATCGCCTGCTGCGCAGCCCACAGGGCCATCGTCTGTATGAGATTGCGATTGCCAACAGTCAGAGCCATCGCATCAGCCAGGCCATCAAATGGCTCAACGGCAACTTCGAGCAGCCGCTGCGCATCGATGATCTGGCGCGGGAAGTGAACCTCAGCGTGTCGACGTTGCATCACCGTTTCAAGGCGATGACCGCGATGAGTCCGTTGCAATATCAGAAGCAGTTGCGCCTGCAAGAGGCGCGGCGGCTGATGTTGACCGAAGGGCTGGAAGCCTCGGCGGCGGGGTATCGGGTGGGCTATGAAAGTCCGTCGCAGTTCAGCCGTGAGTACAGCCGACTGTTTGGCGCGCCGCCGTTGCGGGATCTGGCGCGGTTGCGGCTTTCGGTCTGATCCGGAACCTGAAGTGGGGCTTATGGCGCTTTCGCGAGCAGGCTCGCTCCCACAGGGAAATGCATTCCAATGTGGGAGCGAGCCTGCTCGCGAAGGGGTCAGTCCAAGCGCTACATATCTATGATCAGACCGCGCGGATCACATGCTTGATCTCCTGAAACGCCGCCAACCCCCAAGGCCCCAGTTCGCGGCCGACACTGCTCTGCTTGTAACCACCCCAAGCCGTCTGCGGGAAAATCACCTGCGGAGCATTGATCCACACCAGCCCTGCCTGCAAGGCATTGGCCACGCGATCCGCCGTTGCAGCATCGCGCGTCACCACACTCGCGACCAGGCCGAACTGCGTGTCGTTGGCCAGCGCAATCGCCTCGCTCTCACTGGCGAAACTGCGCACACACACCACCGGGCCGAAAATCTCTTCACGCCATAACGCGCTGTCCAGCGGCACGTCGGTGAACACCGTCGGCTGCAGAAAATAACCGCGCGGCAAATGCGCCGGACGATTGCCGCCGCACACCAACCTCGCCCCGGCGCTCAAACCGCGATCAATATGCCCAAGCACCCGCTGGTACTGCGCCTGATTGACCAGCGCGCCCATCTCCACATCCGCATCAAACGGATCGGCGACTCGAATCGCCTCCGCACGTTTTTGCAGGCGCTGAAGAAATTCGTCCATCAATGCCTCGGCCACCAGCACGCGACTGGTGGCCGAGCACATCTGCCCGGCGTTGAAAAACGCCCCACCACAGGCCAGTTCCACCGCCAGCTCCAAATCGGCATCCGCCAGCACCAGCAACGACGATTTGCCACCCAGCTCCAGGCTCACACCCTTCACCGTTTCGGCAGCGCGTTGCATCACCTGCACGCCAACCGCATTGCTGCCCGTGAAGGAAATCCTGGCGATGCGTGGATCCGCCGACAACGGCGCGCCCACCGCCAGACCAGTGCCGCAGACCAGATTGAACACGCCGTCGGGCAAACCGGATTCAGCGATGATCGCGGCCAGTTCCAGCTCCGGCAGCGGCGTCACTTCAGAAGGTTTCAGCACCACGCAGCAACCGGCGGCGAGCGCTGGCGCCAGTTTCCACGCGGTGGTGACCATGGGGAAATTCCACGGCACGATCAGCCCGACCACGCCGCAGGGTTCACGCCGCAAGCGTGCGCTGAAATCCTCGCTGGGCAGCGGCACGTTGCTGTCCTGACCGGCGTCGAAGCCTTCGGCGAGTTCGGCGTAATAGTCGAAAGTGGCGATCACATCATCGACATCGATGGCCGCTTCGAACTGCGGTTTACCGTTGTTGCTCGACTGCAGGTTCATCAAGTGATCGCGACCGTTGCGCACGCCGTTGGCAATGTTGCGCAGGATCGCAGCGCGTTCGGCGCCGGTGGTTGTCGACCAGTGTTCGAACGCCTCGGTCGCCGCGCTGATCGCCTGGTCGACGGCGTGTTCGTCACCGCCATTGACGGTGGTCAGCAGCGCTTCGGTAGCGGGATTGATCACCCGTAGATGCTCGCGGCCCGACGACCATTGACCGTTGATGAAGAGCCCATCAAGTGTGGTTGGAAAACTCATCATTGGGCCACCGCCTGCATCCACTGGTTCTGGTCGATTTCAATCAGCGTCGGGCCTTGCCGGTCCGTCGCTTTACGCAGCGCTGCGCGCAATTCGTCGATGCTGCTGATGGCTTGCGCGGCGCAACCGAGGCCCTTGGCCACGGCGACGAAATCCGGGGTGTAGATGTCCACGCCGACCGGATCGATGGCGCGGTTGACCATGTACTTTTTGATCTCCTCGTAACCCTGGTTATTCCACAGCAGCACGATTACCGGCACCCGCGCCTCAACGGCGCTAGCCAGTTCCGGCAGGGTGAACTGCAAGCCGCCGTCGCCGATCAGGCACACCACTGGCGGTCGCGCGCCGTTATCGAGTTGGCCGCCGAGCCACGCACCAATCGCCGCCGGCAACGCATAGCCGAGGGTGCCGTAACCGGTGGATGCGTTGAACCAGCGACGCGGACGCTCGGGATTGAAGGTGAGGTTGCCGGTGTACACCGGTTGCGTGGAATCGCCGACGAACACCGCGTCAGGCAGCTCGTGCAACACGGTTTCGAGGAAACGCGTCTGCGCCAGCGTTGGTGCATCCCAGCTCGCCGCCAACTCATTACGCAGACGCGCGGCGCGGACCTGGCCCCAATCATTGCAACGCTCGGCCAGCGGTTGGTGCGACAAGGCGCTGAGCAATGCTTGCGCGGCATTGCGCGAATCAGCGACCAGTGCGACGTACGGCGGGTAGTTGCGCACGGTCTGATCGGCATCGATGTCGATGCGCAACAGCTTGCCGGGAATCTCGAAGCCGCCGGCGAAGGTCACGTCGTAATCGGTCTCGGCCAGCTCGGTGCCGATCGCCAGCACCACGTCGGCTTCAGCGACCAGTGCGCGGGTGGCAACCAGGCTCTGCGTCGAACCGATCAACAACGGATGACTGGTCGGCAGCATGCCTTTGGCATTGATGGTCAGCGCCACTGGAGCGTCGAGCAATTCGGCGAGTCGGGTCAGCTGCGGCGCTGCGTCGATGGCACCGCCGCCGGCGAGAATCAGTGGACGTTGCGCCGTGGCGAGCAGTTCGCTCATGCGGGCCACGGCAGCCGGTGCGGCGCCGGCGCGATCGATATTCACCGGCAGGCTGGCGAGCAACTCATCGGCCTCTTCCACCAGCACGTCCAACGGAATTTCGATGTGCACCGGACGCGGTCGCCCGGCCTGGAACAGCGCGAAAGCGCGAGCAAGCACCACCGGCAGTTCGGCAGCGGACATCAGCGTGTGCGAGAACGCTGCGACGCCGCCGACCAGTGCGCTCTGGTTCGGCAGTTCATGCAACTTGCCGCGCCCACCACCCAACTGACTGCGCGACTGCACGCTGGAGATCACCAGCATCGGAATCGAATCGGCGTAAGCCTGGCCCATGGCCGTGGTGATATTGGTCATGCCCGGGCCGGTGATGATGAAACACACACCGGGTTTACCGCTGGTACGCGCGTAGCCGTCAGCCATGAACCCGGCGCCCTGTTCATGACGAGGCGTGACGTGGTTGATGCTTGAACGCGCGAGGCCTCGGTACAGCTCGACGGTGTGCACACCGGGAATGCCGAACACCTGCTCGACCGCGTAATTCTCCAACAGCTTGACCAGTACTTCGCCGCACATTGCCATGTTGATTGCCCTTTCATTCACTGAACACTCCCTGTGGGAGCGAGCCTGCTCGCGAATAAGCGGTCCAGCCAACATCCGTGTCGAACCTTGAACCGTCTTCGCGAGCAGGCTCGCTCCCACAGGGTCCGTGGAGTGCCCATTGGAACGGTGCGCAACTGGCAGCAACAATCGATTAAAAGTCATACTAGCCATGTCGCCACGTCATACCTCGGATCGCCATGAAACGCCTGCCACCCCTGCCCGCTCTGTATACGTTCTGGATCACCGCGCAATGCTGCAATTTCACTCGCGCCGCCGAGCAGTTGCACATCACTCAGGGCGCGGTGAGCCGGCAGATCGCCGGGCTCGAAGAACAGCTCGGTTATCCGTTGTTCATTCGTCTGGCCCGAGGTCTGGCACTGACGGCCGAAGGCCGCGAATGGCTGCCGCGAGTGGAAAAGGTCTTCGGGCTGATCTGTGAAGCGACCGAGCAGATCGGTCTGACGCGGCAAACCTTGCAACTCAAGGCCCCGAGCTGCGTGATGCGCTGGCTGCTGCCGCGTCTGCTGCAATGGCAGAAGGAACGCCCGGACGTGCCGGTCAAATTGACGGCCTCGCTGCAACACGGCGTGGATTTTCAGCGCGAGCAATTCGACGCCGCGGTGATCTACGGCCCGCCGCCAGACCATTCGCCAGGCGCGCTGCACCTGTTCGACGAGCAACTGACACCGGTCTGCTCGCCGCAATTGCTCAAAGGCTCGCCGGCGCTGAATTCACCGCAGGATTTGCAAGAGCATCTGTTATTGCACCCGACCCACGACATTCAGGACTGGTCGGTATGGCTCGATGCAGCGGGATTGCGATTGGGCAACCTTGGCAGCGGGCAGCATTTCGAAACGCTGGATCAGGCGATGTCGATGGCCTCGCACGGGACCGGGGTGGCGATCGGGGACTGGTCGCTGATTGGCGATGATCTGAACGCAGGACGCCTGGTGATGCCGTTTGCGCTGAAGGTGAAGACGGGGTTGGCGTATTACGTGGTGGTGCCTGCTGGAGCCGAACCCTCGCCGCAACTTGAGGAGCTGATGCTCTGGCTGGTTGAGCAGGCTCATTTGCGTTGAGCCTCTCCCCTCACCCTAGCCCTCTCCCCAGGGAGAGGGAACTGATTGGGGATACTCAAGAAACTCATCGACCTGACACAGCCACGCCGAATCCATAATCGACACGGTCGTTCAGGTCAATGCGTGACCCAAGACAACTCGGTCGGCTCCCTCTCCCCCGGGGAGAGGGCTGGGGTGAGGGGAAAAGGCTTGACTCAATACCCGACCGTATAACGCTGCCGCAAATGCTTCGGCGTCTCCACTTCGTCAATCAGCGCAATCGCATAATCGGCAAAGGTGATCCAGCTACGCCCATCGGCACTGACCAACAGATGATCCTTGCCGACGCGATACTGGCCGCTGCGTTCACCCTCGACAAACTCCGCCGACGGCGAGAGGAAAGTCCAGTCCAGTTCCTGCTCCTGACGCAACGCATCAAGAAACGCCGCCCCCGCGCTCGCCTCGGCTTTGTATTCGGCCGGGAAACCGGCACTGTCGATCAACCGCGTGTCATCCGGCAGCAACAGCGAGCCGGCGCCGCCGACTACCAGCAAGCGCTTCACGCCCGCCTGTTTTACCGGTCCGACAATCGCCGAGGCCGGGACGGTGGCGAAATGCGCTGCGCTGATCACCACGTCGTGACCGGCCACCGCCGCTTGCAGCGCCGCCGAATCCAGCACGTCGAGGCTCTTGCTGACGACACCGGCACGGCTGCCGATCTTCGAGGTATCGCGGGCAATGGCGGTGACGCTGTGGCCGCGACGCAGGGCTTCTTCCAGCAGTTGGCTACCGGCACGGCCGGTGGCACCAATGATTGCGATCTTGCTCATGACATTCTCCAGTTGGCTTGAAAATGCTGCGTGTTCAGGTTCGGCTTACCACTGCATCTCGCCCTTGGCGACTTTCGCGCTGAGCTCCAGCGAGCTTTCCTCGCCCAGCTGCGGGTAGCGTTTTTTCATCGCTGCGATCAGTGCAGCGGAGTCTCTGGCCTTGGCGGTTTCGGCATCGAAGGCCTTGATGTAATCGGCGGTGAATTTCACGCTGGCCAGCGAGCGGCTGCTGTCGCCCAGAAAATGGCCGGGTACTACGGTTTGCGGTTTCAGGCTTTCGATGGCATGCAGGGTGTGCAGCCAGTCGGCATGGGATTGCGCGGTCTGGGTGTCGGCCATCCACACATGAATGTTCTCGGCGACCACTACGCCACCGACCACTGCTTTGAGCGACGGGATCCATACAAAGCTGCGATCCGGTTGCTTGCCGTCGAGGCCGATCACCTGCAATTGCTTGCCCTCGAGGGTCAGGCTGTCGCCCTTGAGCACGTCCGGGACGACGGTTTTCGCCGGCACGTCGGCGCCCATTTTCGGCCCCCAGTAGGCCAGTTTGCCGTCGACGGTGTGCTTGATGTGATCGACAGTCGGCTGCGAAGCCAGCACTTTCGCCTGCGGGAATGCTTTGGTCAGGGTGTCGAGGCCGAAGTAGTAATCCGGGTCACCGTGGCTGATGTAGATGGTGGTCAACTGTTTGCCACTGGCGCGGATCTTATCCACCACCTGCTCGGCCTGGGATTTGCCGAATTGCGCATCGACCAGAATTGCTTCTTTCTCACCGCTGACCAGCACCGAGCTGACCGGGAAAATCGCCTGGGTGCCGGGGTTGTAGACATCGAGGCTCAGCTCGGCGGCGGATGCCTGGGCGGCAAAGCCGAAAAATGCCGCGGCGAGCAGAACGCGTTTGAAGGGGGTGAAGCCGATCATTTGTTGCTCCGGATTACCAATGCCAGTCTGGCGATGCAACAGAGCTTAGTTGCCAGACTCAGTACAAAAAATGCGATGCTTGGACATAGTTTGTTTCTGAAAGCGGGCAAATCATGGATCGGCTTCAAGCAATGCGGGTATTCGTCACGGTGGTGGACCTGGGCAGCCAGTCGGCGGCGGCCGACCACCTCGACCTGTCGCGGCCGGTAGTGTCGCGCTATCTGGCGGAGCTGGAAGACTGGGTCGGCGCGCGGCTGATGCACCGCACCACGCGCAAATTGAGCCTGACCGCCGCTGGCAGTGAAATCCTCCCGCGCTGTCGGCAGATGATCGACCTGTCGCAGGACATGCAGGCCGCCGTCAGCGAACCCGAGGACGCGCCGCGCGGATTGCTGCGGATCAGCGTCAGCACCTCGTTTGGCCAGGCGCAACTGGCCGATGCGGTCGCGGCGTACGTCAGGCTTTACCCCGGCGTGAGTATCGAACTGCAAATGCTCGACCGCACGGTGAATCTGGTCGATGAACGTATCGATCTGGCGATTCGCACCAGCAATGATCTTGATCCGAATCTGATCGCCCGGCGCCTGACCGTGTGCCGCTCGGTGGTCTGCGCAGCGCCGGCTTATCTGCTTGAGCATCCGGCGCCGCAGACGGTTGAGGATTTGAGCCGACATAACTGCCTGACCCATTCCTATTTCGGCAAAAGCCTGTGGCATTTCGAGGAGGATGGCGAACCGGTTTCGGTACCGGTGCAGGGCAATATCAGCGCCAACGAGGCCAGCACCCTTCTGCGCGCAACCCTGGCCGGCGCGGGCGTGGCGATGCTGCCGACCTACCAGGCTGGCGTGCATATTCACAACGGCGAGCTGCTGCGTTTGCTGCCACACGCAGAACCGCGCCAGATGAATATCTACGCGGTGTACGCCTCTCGCAAACACATGCCGGCGGCACTGCGCAGCATGCTCGACTTTCTGGTTCAGCGTTTTCCCGAAAATCCCGCGTGGGATGAAGCTGCGAGCCTCAAGCCACAAGCGCCAAGCTGACCGCGTCGTGACAGCTTGCCGCTTGCCGCTTAAAGCTTGCAGCTGCGCCTGCCTGACCTATGCTCAAAGTAATACCGCAAGGTAGACGTTCAGAGGTCGAACACCATGAACATCAAAACAAAAAGATACGCCGCCATTTTCATCACCTGCGCCGCCACGCTGGCGCTGTACGGCACCGCTGCCTGGCGGGTCGAGCAGTTGCGCCAGCTGCCGCGCGAGTATGCGAGCTGCAACTATGAGCGGTGTATTCCGCACAATGCCACGCTGAACGCATTGCGCTGATAGACCTGCGCTGGAATGCAACCCTGTGGGAGCGAGCTTGCTCGCGAAAGCGGTGGGTCAGTCAGCCTGTTTGTTGGATGACACTCCGCCTTCGCGAGCAAGCTCGCTCCCACAGGTGTTGGGTGGTGCTTTTAAGGTTGTTGCTCGGCCTTCAAGCGGTCGCGGAATGCCTTTGGCGAAATCCCCACCCGGCGACGGAACAGGCGCGTGAAGTTGGTCGGATCGGAAAAACCCAACAACTCCGACATCTCGTAAATCGTCATGCTGGTGTAGGTCAGCAGGCGCTTGGCTTCCAGCAACTGACGCTCGTGCATGATCTGCAACGCCGGTTGCCCGGCCAGTTCACGGCAGGTGCCGTTGAGGTGCGACACGGAGATGCCCAGGCGATGGGCGAGGTCTTCGACCTTGACGTGCTGGCGGTAAGTCTCTTCCACCAACTGAATGAAACCGTTGAGGTATTCGCGCTGGCGTTGCGGCCGTTGGCTGGCCTTGTGCCGAACGATCGCCTGGCGGCTGACCCAGACCATGATCACGCTGACCAGCGAATGCATGAGCATTTCCCGCGCCGGTTGATGGCCGTTGTACTCGGCCTGCAACGCTGAAAACAGGCTGTTGAGATAATCGCCATCCTTGCCGGCCGGGTAGTTTTCCGCCCGAGCCAAGGCGTGTACCGAATCGCCCAGTTGCGCCTGCAAATGGTTGATCAGCGGCGTGGCCAAGGTGACGATGAAGCCTTCAACATCTTCGGAAAAACGAAAGCCGTGCACCGACAACGGTGGCAGCACCTGTATCGCCGGAGTCTCGAGTTGCGTGCGCTGGCCTTCGATTTCGAGCTCTGCCTGACCTCTGAAAACGAACAGCAGCTGGCATAGATCCGCGTGGCGGTGAGGTTTGATTTCCCATTGGTGTTCGCGACTGCGCGAGGAAATGGTTTCACAGTGCAGCAAGTCCGGGGTCGGCCAGTCCAGGCTTTCACCGTAGAGCTTGAACACCGGAATAGAAGGCAGGGCAGGCTTGTTCATACTTCAATCCAGGCCTCTGGTTTTTGGGCGATAATCGCACCGATTGGCAGAATGTACAGGTATCGGCTCAGTTTTCACCTTCAATTGACAGACCCGCAAGGGAAAAATGCAAGCACTCGATCCATAAAATCATTCACCGGCTGTTGCTGCGTGAAGCTTGCGAGTCATAAAAACAATGAAAACCCTGAAAACCCAAGTCGCCATTATCGGCGCCGGTCCTTCCGGACTGCTCCTTGGCCAGTTGCTGCACAACGCTGGCATCGACACCCTGATCCTCGAACGCCAGACGCCCGATTACATTCTTGGGCGCATCCGTGCCGGTGTGCTTGAACAAGGCATGGTAGAGCTGCTGCGGGAGGCCGGGGTCGGTCAGCGAATGGATGCCGAAGGTCTGGTTCATGGCGGCTTCGATCTGGCGCTGGACGGGCGTCAGGTGCACATCGACCTGCACGCGCTGACCGGCGGCAAAACAGTAATGGTCTACGGCCAGACCGAGGTCACCCGCGACCTGATGGCCGCTCGTCGGGAGGCCGGCGCGCCAACAATTTATCAAGCGAGCAATGTCGTTCCCCATGGCATGAAAAGCGACGAAGCTTTTGTCACCTTTGAAAAGGACGGTGAAAGCTGGCGCGTCGATTGCGATTACATCGCCGGTTGCGATGGTTTCCACGGCGTCGCCCGGCAGTCGATTCCGGCCGATTGCCTGAAGATTTTCGAGCGGGTCTACCCGTTCGGCTGGCTGGGCATTCTCGCCGACACACCGCCGGTCCACGACGAATTGGTCTACGCCCGCCATGAGCGCGGCTTCGCTTTGTGCAGCATGCGTTCAGCCACGCGCACCCGCTATTACCTGCAAGTGCCGGCGGATGAAAACGTCGATGACTGGAGCGATCAGCGTTTCTGGGATGAGCTGAAAAAGCGCCTGCCGGATGCCCTCGCGGAAAAACTGGTGACCGGTCCTTCGATCGAAAAAAGCATCGCGCCGCTGCGCAGTTTTGTCGTCGAGCCAATGCAGTACGGGCGCATGTTTCTCGTCGGCGACGCTGCCCATATCGTACCGCCCACTGGCGCCAAGGGCTTGAACCTGGCCGCCAGCGATGTCAGCACGTTGTTCAATATTCTGCTGAAGCTCTATCGCGAAAATCGCACTGATCTGCTGGAAAAATACTCGGAGATCTGCCTGCGCCGAGTATGGAAAGCCGAGCGGTTTTCCTGGTGGATGACGTCGATGCTGCATCGCTTCGACGAGCACGATGAATTCAGCCAGCGCATCAGCGCGTCGGAACTGGACTATTTTGTCAGCTCGCAAGCCGGGCAAAAAACCATTGCAGAAAATTACGTCGGGCTTCCGTACGAGGCTATCGAATAGCTTCCTACCGACTTACACTGCGAGCATCCACCCGCGCGCGAAGGCCGCGCGGGTCCATCACTGCCCGCAGGTTTTCCGTGACCACTCTCAATCAGCCTGAAACGCCCAAACCGGCCATTCGCAGCGTGCTGGTCGCCTTGATGATGGCGATCTTCCTCGGTGCGCTGGACCAGACCATCGTCGCCGTGTCGATGCCGGCGATCTCTGCGCAATTCAAGGACGTCAGCCTGCTGGCCTGGGTGATTTCCGGCTACATGGTGGCGATGACCGTGGCGGTGCCGATCTACGGCAAGCTCGGCGACCTGTACGGGCGACGCAAACTGATGCTGTTCGGCATGGGCCTGTTCACCCTCGCCTCGCTGTTCTGCGGCATGGCGCAGAGCATGGAACAGCTGGTACTGGCGCGGATTCTTCAGGGCATCGGCGCCGGCGGCATGATCTCGGTGAGTCAGGCGATCATCGGCGACATCGTCCCGCCGCGTGAACGCGGCCGCTATCAGGGTTACTTCAGCAGCATGTACGCGGTGGCCAGCGTCGCCGGTCCGGTGCTCGGCGGCTACATGACCGAATACCTGTCGTGGCGCTGGGTGTTTCTGATCAACCTGCCGCTGGGGCTTGGCGCCTGGTGGGTGGCACGGCGCAACCTGCGCGGCTTGCCGATTCCGCAGCGCAAACCGGTGATCGATTACCTCGGCACGGTGCTGATGATCATCGGCCTGACCGCGTTGCTGCTCGGCATCACCGAAGTCGGCCAGGGTCATTCATGGCGCAGCAGCGAAGTGCTCGGCCTGTTCGCTTGTGCCGTGGTGGTATTGGCGCTGTTCGTCTGGCATGAACGCCGGGCGCGGGAGCCGTTGCTGCCGATGCACCTGTTCGCCAATCGTAATGCCCTGTTGTGCTGGTGCACGATTTTCTTCACCAGTTTCCAGGCCATCTCGCTGATTGTGCTGATGCCGCTGCGTTTCCAAAGCGTCACCGGCGCGGGTGCCGACAGCGCCGCGTTGCACTTGCTGCCATTGGCGATGGGCTTACCGATCGGTGCCTATTTCGCCGGCCGCCGCACCTCGATCACCGGACGCTACAAACCGCAGATTCTCACCGGGGCGATCCTCATGCCGATCTCGATTCTCGGCATGGCCTTCAGTCCGCCACAAGCAACGCTGCTCAGCGGTCTGTTCATGCTGCTCAGCGGCATCGCCGGCGGCATGCAGTTCCCGACCTCGCTGGTCGGCACGCAGAACTCGGTGGAACAACGCGACATCGGCGTCGCCACCAGCACCACCAATCTGTTCCGCTCACTGGGCGGCGCGGTGGGCGTGGCGTTGATGTCGGCGCTACTGCTGGCGTTGCTGCACGATTCCAGTTTCGCCCACCTGGCGAACAGTTCGCTGATCAGCGAGGGGCATTCGGGCAACGTCCTGCTCGATGGCCTGAACGCCGCCCCCGGCGAAGCGCAGAACGCTTTGCGCGCGGAGCTGCTGGTGACCTTCCGCCACCTGCTCTGGGTGAGCACGGCAGTGTCGTTGCTCGGGCTGGCAGCGGCGATTGCCATGCCGAACAACCTGCTGCGCGGGCGGGAGCACGGCGCGAAATGAGCCTTTTGCGCTGATCGTTCCCACGCTCTGCATGGGAATGCCTCAACGGACGCTCTGCGTTCGGCCTTGGATGGGACGCAGAGCGTCCCGGGCTGCATTCCCACGCGGAGCGTGGGAACGATCATCGCGCGCTCAAGGGCTGTAGTAGCCCACCGCGACGAGGAAATGCCCGACCTTTTTCAGGTACGCATGCTTGTCCTCGATCTTGCCGGTTACCGGGTTTTTCCAGCGGTATTCGTATTCGCCTTCATCCTGCTTGCCGATCAGCGCCAGAATCGGCTCGCCCACCGGTTTGCCTTCCGGATCCTTGACCTTGCCAAAATCAGTGTTGATCAAACGCAGATTGGTGCCGTGGGCGACATAGCGCTGGTTGTTCAGATCGACCACGAAGACATACAGGTCATCCTGCAAGTAACCGCCCTTGAGTGAGTTGATCGCGGTCAGCGAGCCCTTCTCGTCCTTGGTCAGATCCGTCGCGGCTTTGTCCAGCAAGGCCTTAGCCTGCTCAGCCGAAGCCCGTGGCAGGTAGTAACCCACCGCGAGAATGCGCTGCCCGACGCGCTGATAGAACACATGCTTGCGCTCGACCTTGCCGTCGGCCCAGTTCTGCCAGCGGTATTCGGCCTGCTGGATGCCGTTGCCTTCCGGCACTTTCAGCGCATCCTTGAACGCCTTCTGCAGATCCGGCCCGAGCACTTCACTGACATCGCGGCCGATCAGCGCCGATGACGGCCCGCCACTTGCCAGCATGACGCCTTTGGTGTCGAGGACGAACACGTAGCGATCCTTGTCGACGAACTCACCCTGGCGGCTGAACGCGGCGAAGGCCTTGTCGCCATTGTCGTGGTAGTAGGCCAAGGCTTTTTCCAGCAGGGCGATGGCCGCCTGACTGTCATCCTTGGTGGCGGTGGCGGCGCTGGCCTGGCCGAAGCCGGCCAACAACATCAGGCCGAGCCAGGCCACTTTATGCAAAAACCCCATAGCGCATCCCTCGTTCTTTTTGGTGTTTCAAGAGCGTAGACGGCTTGCGGTCATGTAGAGATATTCAGAGCGTTTCTGAACATTGCGCCGTGAAGCTGGCAAGCAACGCTCGCCAGCCTCGCTCAGCGCTTACGGGCGGGAATTGATCTGCTGCTGGAGATTCTGGATCTGCGCCTGCAAGGTATTCAGGTTGCGGGTCATCTGCGCGCGGAATGCATCGAACTCGGCAGTATTGCCGCCACCCTGTGGCACTGCCGGGCGGTTGTCCTGCTGACTTTTCAGCACGACGATGTCCTGCTCCAGACGATCGATCGCCGCGCTCGGATTGCCCTGTTTCTTCAGCGCGGCGATATCGGCGCCGAGGCTTTTGAACTGGGCGTCGAAGGCTTTCAACTGGGCATCGACCTTGCTGGTATCGGCCGGGGTGCTTTTGATGGTCGCCAGCTCGGCGCTCAAGGCTTTGACCTGAGCCTGCAACTGCGTATTGGCGTTCTGCTGTTCGGTGGTCTGCGCGGTCATTTGCGCCAGCCGCTTGTCCAGCTCGCTGGCCTGCCCGGCCACCCCTTGCTGCTGCTTGCTCTGGTCGAGCAGCCTGCCTTCGAGTTGCTTGATTTGCAGCTTCAGCGCTTCGCTGTCGCTGCTGACGTTGCTCTGGCTGGCGACGACCTTGCCGGAAATATCCTGCAGGCGCCCTGCCGCTTCTTCGCTGATGCGGGCGAAGCTTTCCTGGGTGGCGACCAGTTGCTGCTCCATCAGCGAGATCTGCTGGAAGCTCCACCAGGCCAGACCGATGAAGGCAAAAAACAACGCGCCGACCAGCGCCCACAGCGGCCCGGTGCTGGCGGCCTTGACCTTGACCACTGGCGCGCTGCGCGAATGCACGGAAGTGCGGGGGCCGGGCGCGATGTCATCGTCATCGAACGGGTCGGCGCGCAGGCTTGGCACGTTGTCGAAATCGTCGTCGTGGGCATCGTTTCGCATGGACATTGAGGCAACCTTTGGCAAACGCGGTGATGGCTAAATGCTGCGAAGTATAACCGCCGCAGCCGCAGGCATTGACCCTCAACCCGCAAGGCGGTTCATTGCCGCCCGGCCGAATCGTTTCAACGGATGTCCTGGGCTTTCCACCACGCACAGAACTCATCGAGGGCCGCCCACAGACTGACTTTCGGATCGTAGTCGAGATAATGCCGGGCGCGGCTGATGTCGAGGGTGAAATTTTTTTTCATGACCTGCATGCCCAGGCGCGACAGGGTCGGCTCAGGGCGTCCCGGCCAGAGCATGCACGCGCCTTCGTTGAGCGCCGCGACGCTGTAGGCCAGACCGTAGGAGCGATATTTGCGCACCTGATCGACGTCCATCCGCCGCATCACGTAATTGACCACGTCCCACAGCGGCACCGGCGTGCCGTTGCTGATGTTGTAGGCCTTGCCCAGCGCCGAACCTTGCGCCAACAGGCTGCTGAGCATGGCTTCGTTGAGGTTCTGCACGCTGGTGAAATCGACCTTGTTCAAGCCGTCGCCGATGATCGCCAGCCGACCCTTGCGCTGCATCTTCAGCAGGCGCGGGAAGATGCTCATGTCGCCGGCACCGGTGACGAAACGCGGGCGCAGGGCGATGGTTTCCAGACCGAATTCCTGCGCGCCGAAGACCTTCTGCTCGGCCAGATATTTGGTCGCGGCGTAGGGATGCTTGAAGCGTTTGGGCACTTGCTCTTCGGTCAGACCGAGATGGTCGCGGCCATCGAAATAGATCGACGGCGACGACAGATGCACCAGCCGCCGCACCCGCTGCTTGAGGCACGCTTCGACGACGTTTTCGGTGACTTCGACGTTGCCCTGATGAAACTCCTGATAACGCCCCCACACGCCAACCGCACCGGCACAATGCACCACGGCTTCGACGTCACGGCACAGGTCGTGCACCAGATCGGCGTCGGTCAGATCGCCCGGCACGAACTCCGCGCCCCGGCGCACCAGATGCTCGACGCTCTCGGCCCGGCGACCGTTGACCCGCACTTCAAGGCCCTGCTCCAGGGCGAAACGCGCAAAGCGCCCGCCAATAAAGCCGCTGGCGCCGGTAACCAAAATCTTCATCAAAAACTCCAGGGAAGCAGCTGCAAGCTTCGAGCTTTCAGCTGCAAGTTGAAACGGTGCGTGTTCTTGCCGCTTGCAGCTTGACGCTTGTTGCTGCGTTCAAGCCACTAGCCATTGCTTTGAGGAGCGCAGCAGTTGTTCGGTCAGTAGATTGAGCAACTGGCCGCCATTGCGCCAATGATGCCAGTACAGCGGCACGTCGATCGGTTTATCTGGCAGCAATTCGCGCAGCACCCCGCGTTGCAATTGCTCGCGCACCTGCAGTTCCGGTACCAGGCCCCAACCCAGACCGGCCTCGGTCAGGCGGATGAAGCCTTCGGAGGACGGACATAAGTGATGTTCAAACGCGCCGTCGACGCCCAACAGCGCCAGATAGCGATGCTGAAGGAAATCGTCCGGACCGAACACCAGCGCCGGGGTGCGCGGCAATTGTTCGGCGCGCACGCCTTCGGGAAAATGCCGAGCGATGAAGGCCGGGCTGGCCAAGGCGCGATAACGCATGGCGCCGAGCAATACGCTGCGTGCGCCGGCCACCGGGCGCTCGCTGGCGCACAGGCACGCAGCCACTTCACCGGCACGCATGCGCTTGAGGCCGACGGTCTGGTCTTCGACGATCAGGTCGAGCAACAAATGCTGCTCGGCGCAGAAATCGCCGACGGCCGCGGCCCACCATGTGGCGAGGCTGTCGGCGTTGAGGGCGATGCGCAGGCGATCGGGCAGGCCTTCTTCGTCCAGCGCCGGCACAACTGATTGCAAATCGCGCTCAAGCAACCGCACCTGTTGCACATGGTTGAGCAAGCGCCGGCCAATTTCGGTCGGCGATGGCGGCGTTCCGCGCACCAGCACTGGCTGGCCGACCCGCGCTTCAAGCAATTTGATGCGCTGGGAGATCGCCGACTGCGACAGGCCGAGCACCTGTGCGGCGCGATCGAATCCGGCCTGCTCGACCACAGCGGCCAGCGCGGAAAGCAATTTATAGTCGAACATCAATTTTCCTAATGGGCGATCAGCACTATTGGTTTTTCTTATACAGCGTCACACCGGAGAATAGCCAGCAAGCACTCTCTTTCAAGGATCTCTCCCATGTGGCAAAGCTACGTAAACGGCCTGTTGGTGGCGTTCGGCCTGATCATGGCGATCGGCACGCAGAACGCATTTGTCTTGGCGCAAAGCCTGCGCCGTGAACACCATTTGCCGGTGGCGGCATTGTGCGTGGTGTGTGACGCGATTCTGGTCGCGGCCGGAGTGTTCGGCCTGGCGACGATTCTGGCGCAGAACCCGACCCTGTTGGCGATCGCCCGTTGGGGCGGCGCGACGTTTCTGATCTGGTACGGCAGCCAGGCGCTGCGCCGGGCCTGTTCGAAGCAGAGCCTTGAACAAAGCGAGAACCAGACCGTGCGTTCGCTGCGCGCAGTGATGCTCAGCGCTCTGGCGGTGACCTTGCTCAACCCCCACGTTTATCTGGATACGGTATTGCTGATCGGCTCGCTGGGCGCGCAGCAATCGGTGCCCGGGGCTTATGTGGTCGGCGCGGCGAGTGCATCGTTGCTGTGGTTTTTCACCCTGGCCCTTGGCGCGGCATGGCTGGCACCGTGGCTGGCCCGCCCGAGCACCTGGCGCATTCTCGATCTGGTGGTGGCGTTGATGATGTTCGCCGTGGCCGCGCAGTTGATCATCGCCGGATGAATTATTGCTGAAGGCTCTGGAACCTCTATCCCACACAGTTGTTGCGTGGTTAAGGCGCGACCCCGGTGCTATGATCCGAACCCTGCGCCGCAAAGAGTAAAAACTCGCCGGTGCATTTCCGGCCGCCCGTGATCGGCCTTGCGCTCACCGCAACAGACCTGATTAGGAGAATCATCATGGCTTTCGAATTGCCGCCGCTGCCTTACGCACACGATGCCCTGCAGCCGCACATCTCCAAGGAAACCCTGGAGTTCCACCACGACAAGCACCACAACACCTACGTCGTGAACCTGAACAACCTGGTGCCAGGCACCGAGTTTGAAGGCAAGACCCTGGAAGAAATCGTCAAGACTTCTTCGGGCGGCATCTTCAACAACGCCGCTCAGGTCTGGAACCACACTTTCTACTGGAACTGCCTGGCGCCAAACGCCGGCGGTCAACCAACCGGCGCCCTGGCAGACGCCATCAACGCAGCGTTCGGTTCGTTCGACAAGTTCAAGGAAGAATTCAGCAAAACCTCGATCGGCACCTTCGGTTCCGGCTGGGGCTGGCTGGTGAAAAAGGCTGACGGTTCCCTGGCCCTGGCCAGCACCATCGGCGCCGGCAACCCGCTGACCAGCGGCGACACCCCGCTGCTGACCTGCGACGTCTGGGAACACGCTTACTACATCGACTACCGCAACCTGCGTCCGAAGTACGTTGAAGCGTTCTGGAACCTGGTCAACTGGAAGTTCGTGGCCGAGCAGTTCGAAGGCAAAACCTTCACCGCTTAAGCTGCGCGCCCGATGAAAAGCCCGGCTTCGGCCGGGTTTTTTTATGCCCGGCGCATGGCGTTTCTCGCACGGTAAAAGCAGCTTCACGCCGTTTGCCGCCAGCCCCCAGCCGTCTACCATCACAGAAAGGAAAAAATCTTTGGCCCAGTGCTCAAGTTGAAGGCAATTGCAACCGACACAGTTGATTCAGAGCTATTACTCAAATGACGACAATGCGGCCAGGATCACGGCGACTTTTCCCGTGCCTGATTGTCCCTTTGACTGCCAACCCGGGATTGCCAATACTCATGGCAACTTGACGCTACCCGCACGGAACAAGGAATAACCCTTTGAAGCTGGAACTCAAGAACAGCTTGTCGGTGAAGTTGCTCCGGGTCGTGCTCCTGTCGGCATTGATCGTAGGCGTAGTCTTGAGCTGCGCGCAGATTGTCTTCGATGCCTACAAGACCCGTCAGGCGGTTGCCGGCGACGCCGAGCGCATCCTCGACATGTTCCGCGATCCATCGACCCAGGCCGTGTACAGCCTGGATCGGGAAATGGGCATGCAGGTGATCGAAGGGCTGTTCCAGGACGACGCCGTGCGTCAGGCCTCCATCGGCCACCCCAACGAAGCCATGCTGGCGCAGAAATCCCGCGAACTTCAGCATTCCAACAGCCGTTGGCTGACCGACCTGATTCTCGGCCAGGAACGCACCTTCACCACGCAATTGGTCGGCCGCGGTCCGTACAGCGAATACTACGGCGACCTGAGCATCACCCTCGACACCGCCACTTATGGCGAAGGTTTCATCGTCAGCTCGGTGATCATTTTCATTTCCGGGGTGTTGCGCGCACTCGCATTGGGCCTGGTGCTGTATCTGGTCTATCACTGGCTGCTGACCAAACCGCTGTCACGAATCATCGAGCACCTCACCGAGATCAATCCGGATCGCCCCAGCGAGCACAAGATTCCGCAGATCAAGGGCCACGAAAAAAACGAGCTGGGCCTGTGGATCAACACCGCCAACCAATTGCTCGAGTCCATCGAACGCAACACCCACCTGCGCCACGAAGCGGAAAACAGCCTGCTGCGCATGGCCCAGTACGACTTCCTCACCGGTCTGCCGAACCGCCAGCAATTGCAGCAGCAACTGGACAAGATTCTCGTCGATGCCGGCAAATTGCAGCGCCGCGTCGCGGTGTTGTGCGTCGGCCTGGATGACTTCAAGGGCATCAACGAGCAATTCAGCTACCAGACCGGCGACCAATTGCTGCTGGCCCTGGCCGATCGTTTACGTGCCCACAGTGGTCGTCTTGGCGCGCTCGCTCGCCTGGGCGGCGATCAGTTCGCGCTGGTGCAGGCCGACATTGAACAGCCTTACGAAGCAGCAGAACTGGCGCAGAGCATTCTCGATGACCTCGAGGCGCCCTTCGCCCTCGACGATCAGGAGATCCGCCTGCGCGCGACCATCGGCATCACCCTGTTTCCGGAGGACGGCGACAGCACCGAGAAGCTTTTGCAGAAAGCCGAGCAGACCATGACCCTGGCCAAGACCCGCTCGCGCAATCGTTATCAGTTCTACATCGCCAGCGTCGACAGCGAGATGCGCCGTCGTCGCGAGCTGGAAAAGGATTTGCGCGATGCGCTGATCCGCGACCAGTTCTACCTCGTCTACCAACCGCAGATCAGTTATCGCGATCACCGCGTGGTCGGCGTCGAAGCGCTGATTCGCTGGCAACATCCGGAACACGGTCTGGTGCCGCCGGACCTGTTCATTCCGCTGGCGGAACAGAACGGCACGATCATCGCGATCGGCGAGTGGGTGCTCGATCAGGCCTGCAAGCAGTTGCGCGAGTGGCACGATCAGGGTTTTGTCGATCTGCGCATGGCGGTCAATCTGTCCACCGTGCAACTGCACCACGCCGAGCTGCCACGGGTGGTCAACAACCTGCTGCAAATGTACCGCTTGCCGCCGCGCAGTCTGGAACTGGAAGTCACCGAAACCGGCCTGATGGAAGACATCACCACCGCCGCCCAGCATCTGCTCAGCCTGCGCCGCTCCGGTGCGCTGATCGCGATCGACGACTTCGGCACCGGCTACTCGTCCCTCAGTTATCTGAAAAGCCTGCCGCTGGACAAGATCAAGATCGACAAGAGCTTCGTTCAGGATCTGCTCGATGACGACGATGACGCGACCATCGTTCGCGCGATCATTCAACTGGGCAAGAGCCTGGGCATGCAGGTGATTGCCGAAGGCGTGGAAACCGCCGAGCAGGAAACCTACATCATTTCCGAGGGTTGCCACGAAGGTCAGGGCTACCACTACAGCAAACCGCTGCCGGCGCGGGAGCTGGGCATTTACCTCAAGCAGGCGCAACGCAGCAACGCGGCCATTCTCTAAAAGCGCAAGATCGCGCCATCACACCTGCCTAAATAAGAAATATTTCCAAGCACGCCTTTACACATAATGCGAAAGATTTGCATTATGTCGCAGTTTTGCGCGCCCCCGGCGCCAGTCCACTCAACTACCGAAGCAGGATGTTCGCCATGATTCGTATGCCTCTGGCTACCGCCAGTCTGCTGGCCATCGCTATTTCCCTCGCCGGTTGCGGCGAAGGCAAGGACAAAGAAAAAGCCTCCGAAATGACTCCGGCTTCCAGCAGCGCTGCTCCAGCCCCTGCCGCTGCACCTGCTCCTGCCGCCGGTAAAGTTGACGATGCCGCCGCCAAGGCTGTGGTCGCGCACTATGCCGACATGGTCTTCGCCGTTTACAGCGATGCCGAATCCACCGCGAAAACCCTGCAAACCGCCGTCGACGCGTTCCTCGCCAAGCCGAACGCCGACACCCTCAAAGCCGCCAAGGCTGCCTGGGTCGCCGCACGCGTGCCGTACCTGCAGAGCGAAGTATTCCGCTTCGGCAACACCATCATCGACGATTGGGAAGGTCAGGTTAACGCCTGGCCATTGGACGAGGGCTTGATCGACTACGTCGACAAATCCTACGAGCACGCACTGGGTAACCCGGGCGCCAGCGCCAACATCATCGCCAACACCGAAGTGCAGGTCGGCGAAGACAAAGTCGACGTGAAAGAGATCACCCCGGAAAAACTCGCCAGCCTCAACGAGCTGGGCGGTTCCGAGGCGAACGTTGCCACCGGCTACCACGCGATCGAATTCCTGCTCTGGGGCCAGGATCTGAACGGCACCGGCCCTGGCGCTGGCAACCGTCCGGCCTCGGACTATCTGGAAGGCGCCGGCGCCACCGGTGGTCACAACGAGCGTCGTCGTGCCTACCTGAAAGCCGTGACCCAACTGCTGGTGAGCGACCTGGAAGAAATGGTTGGCAACTGGAAGCCGAACGTGGCCGACAACTACCGCGCCACCCTGGAAGCGGAGCCAGGCGAAACCGGCCTGCGCAAAATGCTCTTCGGCATGGGCAGCCTGTCCCTGGGTGAACTGGCGGGCGAACGCATGAAGGTTTCCCTGGAAGCCAACTCCCCGGAAGACGAGCAGGATTGCTTCAGCGACAACACCCACTACTCGCACTTCTACGACGCCAAAGGCGTGCGTAACGTTTACCTGGGCGAGTACACCCGTGTTGACGGCACCAAGCTGACCGGCGCCAGCCTGTCGTCGCTGGTAGCCAAGGCCGACCCTGCTGCCGACACCGCGCTGAAAGCCGATCTGGCCGCGACCGAAGCGAAGATCCAGGTCATGGTCGATCACGCCAACAAGGGTGAGCACTACGACCAGTTGATCGCTGCCGGCAACACCGCTGGCAACCAGGTCGTTCGCGACGCCATCGCCGCGCTGGTCAAGCAGACCGGCTCGATCGAAGCCGCTGCCGGCAAACTGGGCATCAGCGACCTGAACCCGGACAGCGCCGATCACGAATTCTGATCGCAGCGTCCGCGTCAAAAAGAGGCGACCTTCGGGTCGCCTTTTTCATTATTGGCACACCACTATCCCTGTGGGAGCGAGTCTGCTCGCGAAGGCTTGATCCGGCGCAGCATTTACAGCGCGTCGGGCATCGCTTTCGCGAGCAGGCTCGCTCCCACAGTGTTGGCATGCGCTTCAAGGCTTGCGCGATATCAAGCAAACGATAATTCCTCTTATTCAAACTCCCCCGCCCTGTTAGACTTTGCGCCTTTGTTTTCGCCCGTTTGCAGGATGTCTGATGCTGTCGTTGCCGCTTCGCTTGTCCGCACTGTTGCTGGCCCTGGGCCTGAGTGCCTGCGATGACGCCCCGCGTTTCACCAAGGCCGAGCCGGGTGAAGCGCGTTCGGGCGGTGCGGCGACCGTGCGCAAGAGCGATCAGAACGCCTTCTCCCTGCCATCGGCCAACCTGCCGCCCTCGCGGCGCGTGGATTTCAGTGTCGGCAACAGTTTCTTTCGCAGCCCGTGGGTGATCGCGCCGTCGACCACCACGGCGCGCGACGGCCTCGGCCCGTTGTTCAATACCAACGCCTGCCAGAACTGCCACATCAAGGACGGTCGAGGGCATCCGCCGGCACCTGACGCATCCAATGCGGTGTCGATGCTGGTGCGCCTGTCGATTCCCGACGCGCCGCAATACGCCAAAGTCATCGGACAGCTCGGCGTAGTGCCGGAGCCGGTGTATGGCGGGCAATTCCAGGACATGGCCGTGCCCGGCGTTGCTCCGGAAGGCAAGGTGCGGGTCGACTACACGCCGGTGCCGGTACGCTTCAAGGACGGCACTGAAGTCGAGCTGCGCAAACCGACCCTGCAGATCAATCAACTCGGTTACGGCCCGATGCACCCGGACACGCGTTTTTCCGCGCGGGTGGCGCCGCCGATGATTGGTCTGGGCCTGCTCGAAGCGATCCCCGAGGAGGCGATCCTCGCCAACGCCGCCGCCCAGGCGAAAGAGAACAATGGCATCAACGGCCGGCCCAACCAGGTCTGGGATGACCAGTTGCAGAAGACCGTCATCGGCCGGTTCGGCTGGAAAGCCGGGCAGCCGAATCTCAATCAACAGAATGTTCATGCGTTCTCGGGTGACATGGGCCTGACCACCAGCCTGCGGCCGTTCGACGATTGCACCGAGGCGCAAACCGCCTGCAAACAGGCGCCGAACGGTAATGGCCCGGACGGCGAACCGGAAGTCAGCGACAACATCCTGCGGCTGGTGCTGTTCTACAGCCGCAATCTCGCAGTGCCGGCGCGCCGTGGCGTCAACGATCCACAGGTGCTGGCCGGCAAGAATCTGTTTTTCCAGGCCGGTTGTCAGTCGTGCCACACGCCGAAATACACCACTGCCGCCGATGCCGCCGAACCGGAATTGGCCAATCAGGTGATTCGTCCATACAGCGACTTGCTGCTGCATGACATGGGCGAAGGCCTGGCGGACAACCGCACGGAATTCAAGGCCTCCGGCCGCGACTGGCGCACCCCGCCGTTGTGGGGGATTGGTCTGACGCAAGCGGTCAGCGGTCACACCCAGTTTTTGCATGACGGCCGCGCACGCAACCTGCTCGAAGCGGTGCTCTGGCATGGCGGCGAAGCGACGGCGGCGCAGCAACAGGTTTTGTCTTTCAATGCCGAGCAGCGCGCTGCGTTGCTGGCGTTTCTGAACTCACTTTAAATACTGAAAAAGCATCGGGAGCCCGACATGTTCCGTCCCAAGTTACTGTTCACCAGCCTTGCCGCGCTCGCCCTCGGCGCCTGCTCGCCGCAGGATCCGCAAGCGGTCACCTCGGCGGCGATCGCCAAATCGGTGATCCTGCCGACCTACACCCGTTGGGTCGAAGCCGACCGGCAACTGGCGGTCAGCGCCCTCGCCTACTGCCAGGGCAAGGAAAGCCTGGAAACCGCCCGTGCCGACTTCCTCCACGCGCAGAAAGCCTGGGCCGAGTTGCAACCGCTGCTGATCGGTCCGCTGGCAGAGGGCAACCGTTCGTGGCAAGTGCAGTTCTGGCCGGACAAGAAAAACCTCGTCGGCCGTCAGGTCGAGCAACTGGTCGTCGCCCAGCCGCAGATCGACGCCGCCGCGCTGGCCAAATCCAGCGTCGTGGTGCAGGGCCTGTCGGCTTACGAATACATCCTCTTCGACGCCAAGCCTGACGTCGCCAACGATGCGCAAAAAGCCAAATACTGCCCTCTGCTGATCGCCATCGGCGAGCGCCAGAAGCAACTGGCCGAAGAGATCCTGCAGGGCTGGAACAACACCGATGGCATGCTCGCGCAGATGAGCAAGTTCCCCAACCAGCGCTATGCCGACTCCCACGAAGCGATCGCCGATCTGCTGCGCGTACAAGTGACTGCACTGGATACCCTGAAGAAAAAACTCGGCACGCCGATGGGCCGCCAGAGCAAAGGCGTGCCGCAGCCGTTCCAGGCGGATGCGTGGCGCAGCCAGTCGTCGCTGACCGCACTGGAAGCCAGCCTTGCCGCGGCCAAAACCGTCTGGGAAGGCGTCGACAACAAAGGCCTGCGCGGTCTGCTGCCGGCCGAACAGAAGCCGTTGGCGGACAAGATCGATGCCGCTTATGCCGCGTCGCTGAAGCTGTTCGACAGCACCCAGCGCTCGCTGGGCGAAATGCTCGAAGACGACGCCGGTCGCCAGCAACTCAACGATATCTACGACAGCCTCAACGTCGTCCATCGCCTGCATGAAGGTGAGCTGGCCAAGGCGCTGGGCATCCAACTGGGCTTCAACGCCAACGACGGTGACTGATGAGGGCGAGTGCCATGCTGCGACGTCAGGTTCTGACTTTAGGTAGTGCACTGCTGGGAGCAGTGACGCTGGGCGGCTGGACGCTGTTCAAACGCAAGGATCAGAGCCCGCTGCTGCTGTCGGCGCGTGACGATACTGACGGCAAGCATTACGCCGTCGGCTATCGGCTCGACGGTACGCGGGTGTTCGCTACCCACGTCGGCCAGCGTTGTCACGACATCATCAACCACCCGACGCAGCCGCTGGCGCTGTTCGTTGCACGGCGTCCGGGTACCGAGAGTTACCTGATCGACCTGCGCGACGGCACGTTGCTGCAGACCGTGACCTCGCAGCCGAACCGGCACTTCTACGGCCACGCCGTGGTGCACAAGGACGGCGAATACCTGTACGCCACCGAAAACGATACGACCGATCCTGGTCGCGGTTTGCTCGGTGTGTATAAGTTCGAAGGCGAGCGGCTGGTGCACACGGGCGAGATTTCTACCCACGGCCTCGGCCCGCATCAGGTGTCGTGGATGCCCGACGGCGAGACGCTGGTGGTGGCCAACGGCGGCATTCGCACCGAGGCGGAAAGCCGCGTCGACATGAATCTCAACGCCATGGAACCGAGCCTGGTGCTGATGCAGCGCGACGGCACATTGCTGAGCAAGGAAACCCTCGCCCAGCAGATGAACAGCGTGCGCCACCTGGGCATCGCCAGTGACGGCACCATCGTTGCCGGCCAGCAATTCATGGGGCCGTCCCACGAGCGCTCGGAGCTGTTGGCGATCAAGCGACCCGGGCAAGCGTTCGTGGCGTTCCCGGTAGCGGAAGATCAGTTGCAGGCGATGGGTCACTACACCGCCAGTGTTGCGGTGCACAGCGATCTGCGTCTGGTCGCGTTGACGGCGCCGCGCGGCAATCGTTTCTTTATCTGGGATCTGGACAGCGGCGAACTGCGCCTCGATGCGCCTTTGCCTGATTGCGCCGGCGTTGGTGCGGTAAAGGATGGCTTTGTCGTGACCTCGGGTCAGGGCCGTTGCCGTTACTACGATTGCCGGCAGGAACAGCTGCTGGCCAAGCCGCTGGAATTGCCGGCGGGGCTCTGGGACAACCATCTGCACTTGATGGCCTGATACCCGCTCATTTTTGAGATGCCCCCCCATCCTGTGGCGAGGGGATTTATCCCCGTTGGGTGGCGCAGCCGCCCTTAAAACTGCAATTGCGGTATGACTGAAGGATTCAGGGGGCCGCTTCGCAGCCCAACGGGGATAAATCCCCTCGCCACAGGGTTCATATCCGGCCTTCACGTAATAACTGCCAGTTGGAATCCCCACCTGACTCGGAGTAATGTGCCCGCCTGTCTCATGATTTATCCAAGGAACTGGACATATGCTGCGTCGCCGCATGCTGATCATGTTGGGTGTTGTTTTGCTGCTCGTCCTGGTGCTGGGCGGTTATAAAGCCTTGTCGATCTACACGATGATCCAGGGCTTTTCCAAGCCCAAGCCGCCGATCAGCGTCGCCGTAGCCACTGCCGGCGAACAGCCGTGGCAGATGCGTCTGCCCACCGTCGGCACGCTCAAGGCGCTGCAAGGTGTTGACTTGAGTCTGGAAGTCTCCGGCACCGTCACTGAACTCAAATTCGAATCCGGGCAGAAGGTCAAGGCCGGGCAACCGTTGCTGCAACTCGACAGCGCCGTCGAGACCGCTCTGTTGGAAACCGCCCGCGCCGACCTCGGCCTGGCGCAACTGGACTTCGGCCGTGGCGCGCAACTGGTCGACAGCCGCGCGATCTCCAAAGGCGAGTACGACCGCCTCTCCGCCGTGCTGCAAAAGAACAAGGCCACGGTCAATCAGCTCAACGCGTCGCTGGCGAAAAAGCGCATCCTCGCGCCATTCAGCGGCACCATCGGCATCCGTCAGGTCGACGTTGGCGACTACCTCGCCAGCGGCACCAAAATCGCCACGTTGCAGGATTTGAGCAGCCTCTACGCTGACTTCTACGTGCCGGAACAAGCGGTGCCGAAACTCGCTATCGGTCAGCCCGTGCAGTTCACCGTCGCCGCTTATCCGGGGCAGAACTTTGCCGGCAAGATCAGCGCGATCAACCCGATCGTCGAAAGCACCACGCGCAATATCCTCGTCCGCGCCACCCTGGCCAACCCCGACGGCAAGCTGCTGCCGGGGATGTTCGCCAGCCTTGAAGTGCTGCTGCCTGATCCGCAAAAGCACATCGTCGTGCCGGAGAGCGCGATCACCTACACCCTGTACGGCAACTCGGTGTACGTGGTCGGGCAGAAGAAGGCCGAGGACGGCAGCGTCGCCAAGGATGACAACGGCCAACCGCTGCTGATCGCCGAACGTCGTTTCGTCGAAACCGGTGAACGCCGCGATGGCCTGGTGATGATCAACAAGGGCGTGCAGAGCGGCGAACAAGTAGTGACGGCGGGCCAGATCAAACTGGACAACGGCGCCAACATTGCCATCAGCGACGACAAGACCCTCGGCGAGCAGAACAGTCCGCCTCGCGTCGACTGATCAAGGAATTCCCATGGCTTTTACCGATCCGTTCATCCGCCGCCCGGTGCTCGCCACCGTGGTCAGCCTGCTGATTGTGCTGCTGGGCTTCCAGGCCTGGAGCAAGCTGCCGCTGCGCCAGTACCCGCAAATGGAAAACGCCCTGATCACGGTGACCACGGCTTATCCCGGGGCCAACGCCGAAACCATTCAGGGCTACATCACCCAGCCGATGCAACAGAGCCTGGCCAGCGCCGAAGGCATCGATTACATGACCTCGGTCAGCCGGCAGAACTTCTCGGTGATTTCGATCTACGCGCGCATCGGTGCCAACACCGACCGCTTGTTCACCGAACTGCTGGCCAAGGCCAACGAGGTGAAGAACAAGCTGCCGCAGGACGCCGAAGACCCGGTGCTGAGCAAGGAATCCGCCGACGCTTCGGCGCTGATGTACATCAGTTTCTTCAGCAAGGACCTGAGCAACCCGCAGATCACCGACTACCTGTCGCGGGTCATCCAGCCAAAACTGGCGACGCTGCCGGGCATGGCCGAAGCGGAAATTCTCGGCAATCAGGTGTTCGCCATGCGTCTGTGGCTCGACCCGGTGAAACTCGCCGGCTTCGGCCTCAGCGCCGCCGACGTGACCGCGGCGGTGCGCCAGTACAACTTCCTCTCCGCCGCCGGCGAGGTGAAAGGCGAGTACACCGTCACCAGCATCAACGCCAACACCGAACTGAAATCCGCCGAGGCCTTCGCGGCGATTCCGCTCAAGGTCGATGGCGACAGCCGTGTGTTGCTGCGTGATGTCGCGCGGGTGGAAATGGGCGCGGAAAACTACGACTCGATCAGCTCGTTCGGTGGCACGCCGTCGGTGTACATCGGCATCAAGGCCACCCCCGGCGCCAACCCGCTGGACGTGATCAAGGAGGTGCGCAAGCTGATGCCCGAGCTGGAAGCGCAGCTGCCGCCGAACCTGAAAAGCGAAATCGCCTACGACGCGACGTTGTTCATTCAGGCCTCCATCGATGAGGTGGTGAAAACCCTGTTCGAAGCGGTGCTGATCGTCATCGTCGTGGTGTTCCTGTTCCTCGGCGCGCTGCGTTCGGTAGTGATCCCGGTGGTGACCATTCCGCTGTCGATGATCGGCGTGATGTTCTTCATGCAGATGATGGGTTATTCGATGAACCTGCTGACGCTGCTGGCCATGGTGCTGGCCATCGGTCTGGTGGTGGACGATGCGATCGTCGTGGTGGAGAACATCCACCGACATATCGAGGAAGGCAAGACGCCGTTCGACGCAGCCCTGGAAGGCGCGCGGGAAATTGCCATGCCGGTGGTGTCGATGACCATCACCCTGGCGGCGGTGTATGCGCCGATCGGTTTCCTCACCGGGCTGACCGGGGCGTTGTTCAAGGAGTTCGCCCTGACCCTGGCTGGAGCAGTGGTGATTTCTGGCGTCGTTGCCCTGACGCTGTCGCCGATGATGTGCGCGTTTCTGCTGCGCCACGAAGAGAATCCCGGCGGACTGGCCCATCGCCTCGACCGCGTCTTTGAAGGCCTCAAGCGCCGTTATCAAAGCATGCTCCATGGCACGCTCAATACGCGGCCGGTGGTGCTGGTGTTTGCGGTGATCGTGCTGTGCCTGATTCCGGTGTTTCTCAAGTTCACCAAGTCGGAACTGGCCCCGGACGAGGATCAAGGCATCATTTTCATGATGGCCAGCGCACCGCAGCCGACCAACCTCGACTACCTGAGCACCTACACCGACGAATTCATCACCATCTTCAAAGAGTTTCCCGAGTACTACTCATCGTTCCAGATCAACGGCTACAACGGCGTGCAGGCCGGTATCGGCGGCTTCCTGCTCAAGCCATGGAACGAGCGCAGCCGCACGCAGATGGAAATCCTCCCCGAGGTGCAGAGCAAACTGGAGAGCATTCCCGGCCTGCAGATCTTCGGTTTCAACCTGCCCTCCCTGCCCGGCACGGGCGAAGGCCTGCCCTTCGAATTCGTGGTCAACACCGCCAATGACTACGAGCTGCTGCTGCAAGTCGCCGAGCGCATCGAGAAGCGCGCCATGGAGTCAGGCAAGTTCGCCTTCGTCGACCTCGATCTGGCGTTCGACAAGCCGGAAGTAGTCGTGGATATCGACCGCGACAAGGCTGCGCAGATGGGCGTGTCGATGCTCGACCTCGGCAGCACGCTGGCGACCTTGCTCGGCGAGGCGGAAATCAACCGCTTCACCATCGACGGGCGCAGCTACAAGGTCATCGCCCAGGTTGAACGGGCCTACCGCGACAACCCGGACTGGCTGAATAATTACTACGTGAAAAACACCCAGGGCGAATTGCTGCCGCTGTCGACCTTGATCAAGGTCAGCGACCGCGCACGGCCGCGCCAGCTCAATCAGTTCCAGCAGCTCAACGCGGCGAAGATTTCCGGTTTCCCGCTGGTGAGCATGGGCGAAGCCATCGACACCGTGCTGCAGATTGCCCGCGAAGAAGCACCGGCCGGGTTTGCCTTCGATTACGGCGGTGCCTCGCGGCAATACGTACAGGAAGGCAGCGCATTGTGGGTAACTTTCGCCCTGGCATTGGCGATCATCTTTCTAGTGCTGGCCGCACAGTTTGAAAGCTTCCGTGACCCGCTGGTAATTCTGGTAACGGTGCCGCTGTCGATTTGCGGGGCGCTGATTCCGCTGTTCCTCGGCTGGTCGAGCATGAACATCTACACCCAGGTCGGGCTGGTGACGCTGATCGGCCTGATCAGCAAGCACGGCATCCTGATCGTCGAATTCGCCAACCAGTTGCGCAAGGACAAGGGCCTGACCGCCCGTGAAGCGGTGGAGGAAGCAGCGGCGATTCGCTTGCGCCCGGTGCTGATGACAACGGCGGCAATGGTGTTCGGCATGGTGCCGCTGATTCTGGCCACCGGTGCGGGCGCCGTGAGCCGCTTTGATATCGGCATGGTGATTGCGACGGGGATGTCGATCGGCACGCTGTTTACGCTGTTCGTGCTGCCGTGTGTTTATACCTTCCTCGCTAAGCCAGATGCCAGATAATGCACATTTCCCTGTGGGAGCGAGCCTGCTCGCGAATGCGGTATTTTGATCGTTCCCACGCTCTGCGTGGGAATGCAGCTCGGGACGCTCCGCATCCCATTGGAACGCGGAGCGTCCTTTGAGGCGTTCCCACGCAGAGCGTAGGAACGATCAAGCAAGATCAAAAGATCGCAGCCTTCGGCAGCTCCTACACAATCCGTATCCCAAATAAAAGGCCTCGCAATTGCGAGGCCTTTTATTTGGGCTTCAATCGTTTCAACTGGCTGGCCTCATTCCCTGAGACAGTCCGAACATGAACAACAGCAAATCATGATCGGGCTGGGTCGCCACGGAGGCTTTCGCCACCCGTGGAACCGAACAATGAGCGTCGTTCCCGGACGCTCCTATGACCTGCATGCGCGGCTGCTCCCAGGCAGCCACCGCCAGTGAAGCAACTGCCAAGGCCCCGACCAGGAACAAACCTCGTGCAATTTCGAGTTTCATCGCTATAAACCTTTGATAGCGCTGCCAAACGCCGTCTCATAAAAGTAGACGAGTTTTTTCCAGTCGGCATCGCGGAACGACGAATGGCGACGCAGTTGCTTCATATCATGCTGCGCGGCGCGATAGGGTGTCAGACGCTGACGGCACTTCTCCAGATCGATCAACGCCACTTCAACCTGCGCCGCTTCGCCTTCACCGGTGACGCGCACGAAAACGTGTTTGATGTAGATGCAGCTGTGCTGCCAGCGCCCCTTGTGCATGCGCGCCAGGTTTTCGGCGAGATCCTTGAGGACTTTCTCGTAAACCACGTCGCCACATTGATCGCGACCACCGGCGGCAGCCAGCCACTGTTCCAGTTCCTGGAAACCGTCGAGGGATTTGGTGACAAGCAGGGCGCGCCACTTGTGTTGCGGATCCGGTTGCGCGCCGCAAAAGACGATTTGTGGTACGCGCACGCCGAGTTTGCTCACGCCGGTCAGCGCATCGAGTTCGCGCAATACGGTCGGGCGACCGAAGGGGTGCAACCAGCTGCGATAAATGTGCCCGGTCTGGCGCTTGGCGTACAGCAACTGGCCGTCACGGCCGACGATGCGCTGCACACCACTTTCGCCACCGCGGCGCACGTTGGGCTCTTCAACCCAATCGCCACGCTGGGCCCAGTAATAATCGAAACCATCCTGTGGAGCGACATTCGCTTCAACTGCTGCTTGCACTGCCATCCTCTACCTCTTGCGTAATACGTAAACCCGCCACATCGCATAGAGCGGTATAAAGTCCAGTTGTTCCTGAATGCGGAAACCCGCCTGTTCAAATTCTTTTTCGATCGTGGCCGCCGGAATCAGAAAGCGGTTCTGGTAATCACGATTCGGCCGGTCGAGCTCGGCGCGCTTGCGCTTCCACGCCTTGAAGTTGCCATCGACCCACAATGAAACAATCACGCTGTCACGGGTTACCCGCTCGAATTCACGCAGGATCACCTTGCGGTGCTCGGCTTCACCGATGTGGTGAAGAAGGCGCATGCAGAAGATGCTGTCGACCGCGTTATCCGGCAAAGCAATATCGAAAGCCGAGGTGTGCAGCGGTTGTACACGCTTGACCACATCGGCTGGCTGCCCTTGCAGCGCGGTGTTGATCATCGACTCGGAATTGTCCGCACCGATGATTACCCGGTTGGGTTTCTCCGCGAGCATTGGCCAGAAGCGTCCGGCACCGCAGGGCAGATCCAGCACCAGACCGGGATCCCCCGCCAGCGCCAGAGCCTTGCGACCCAATTGCTCGTCGCGCCAGTGCGACAGGCGGCGGCCAAGGCTTTCCTTGTGCTTGCGCAGGTAACGTTGTGCGTGTTGGTCGTCGTACTTTTCGGAAAAATCGAGCTTGATCGGGTCGGCCATCATCTGGACTCCTGTTCTGATGACACCACCTTAAGCAGCGGTGTGTCAGCGTCAGGTCATCCAATTGTGAAAATTCTGTCAGGTAAATCTGCAAAGTATTACAACGTTATACAGGATTTAGACAGGTGGGCGGGAGTAGCCTCGAGCCACTATTTGCCGGTATTCACGCCAAGATCTACCTCGAATCGGCAGCCATTGGGGTCCATCGTGCTCAGGCTGACTGTCCACCCCTGGTTTTCGCAAATGCGCTGGACCAGCGACAGGCCCAGGCCCAGACCCTCGCCACGTTTCTCGCTACCGCGCACAAACGGCTCGAACATCGCCTCGCGTTTTTCCTCGGGAATGCCTACCCCTGAGTCCTCGACGATGAAGCCGCTGGCGGTAAGGGTAAGGCGAATGAAACCCTCTTCGGTGTAATGCAGTGCGTTACGCAGCAAGTTGCCCATCACCGCATTGAGCAAGGTCGCGTTGTAACGAGTGTCCGGTGGATCGCCCGGCTCGAACATCAGCTTCAGGCCCTTGCGCTCGATCGGTTCGCGCCACAGGCACAGCAGGCTTTCGGCGACTTGTGAGAGGTTTTGCTGCGGCGCGGCGCCGGCCTCTTCGTTCTGTGCGCGCGCCAGCATCAGGAAGGTCTGCACCAGCTCGCGCATCTCCTCGCTGGCCCGGGCAATACGCTCGACCTGAGCGCGACCGCGCTGATCGATACCGGGGTTTTCCAGCAGCAGTTCGCAGGAACTGGCGAGGACCATCAGCGGCGTGCGCAATTCGTGGCTGACGTCGCTGGTGAACAAACGCTCGCGGTTCAGCGCCTGACGCAAGCGCCCCAGGGTGGCATCGAACGCCACCGCCAGTTCACCGACTTCATCCGCCGCGTAGTCTGGCGCCAGGGGCGGCGCCAGCCCGAGCAACTGGTCGCGATGACGGACCTGCCGCGCCAGGCGCACCACCGGCGCCATCACCTTGCGCGCGAGCACCCAGCCCAGGAACACCGCCAGTGCCAGGCTGAGCACGAAGCCCACCAGCACCACGGCAAACAGCACGCGCTCGCGCTCTTCGAAATCACTTTGATCCTGCAGCAAAACATAACGCCGACCATCCACCACTTCGACCATGGCGTGATAGGACAGCTGCTCGCGAAAGACCTCGTGGAAACCGGCATCGAGGTGACGCAGATCCTTGGGCAGGTCGAAATCCCCCGGCCCGCCGCTGAAATAGAACAGCTGATCCGGCTCGGGGCGATGGCTCCAGTCGGAGACGTTGTCCATCAGCAGCAAACGTTGCAGGTCACCGCCCAATCCCGCCGAAATGAGTTTCTCCTCCACCAGATGCACCGTCGCAACAATGCCCATGGCGAAAGCCCCGGCGACCAGTGCGCTCATCAGCGCAAAGGCGATGATGATCCGCTGGGAAAGACTCTGCTTAAACTCCATCTCGGCCCTCGGCCAAGCGATAACCGACACCGTGCACGGTGTGCAGCAGTGGCTTGGCGAATGGCTTGTCGATCACCTGGCGCAATTGGTGAACATGGCTGCGCAGGCTGTCGCTGTCCGGGCAGTCATCGCCCCACAGCGCTTCCTCGAGAATCTCCCGACGCAGCACGTGCGGGCTCTTCTGCATCAGCACTGCGAGCAGCTTGAGTCCAACCGGGTTGAGCTTGAGCAGCTTGCCTTCGCGGGTCACTTCCAGGGTGTCGAGGTCGTAGCTCAGATCACCGACCTGCAATGCGCGGCGACCGCCGCCCTGAGCACGGCGCATGACCGCTTCGACGCGGGCGGCCAGCTCGGACAGCGCAAACGGTTTGATCAGATAATCGTCGGCGCCGGACTTGAAGCCCTGCAGCCGGTCGTCGAGTTGGTCGCGGGCGGTCAGCATGATCACCGGCGTATCGCGCCGGGCATCTTCGCGCAGGCGTTTGCACAAGGTGTAGCCGTCGATGCCGGGCAGCATGATGTCGAGCACGATCAGGTCGTAATGCTCGGTCGCCGCCAAGTGCAGACCGGACAAGCCGTCTTGTGCGCAATCGACGGTATAGCCTTTCATGCCCAGGTAATCGGCCAGATTGGCCAGGATGTCACGGTTGTCTTCGACCAGCAGAATTCGCATGGACATCTCCTCCGAACGGGTAACGGCCGTCTTGGCCCGCGCAGCTTACGGCCAAGTGTGGCTCAGGGCTAGGGGCGTTTTTCGATAAACCTGCACTGCGCGCGCTGCGACGTTTTTTTCACTTTCGGTTAACAAATCGCCGACGCCAGCGCGCGCAGACTCCGCGCGATTACGCTCTCTCCTCCGTTCATCGACCAAGGAACCTGTCATGGTGTCGACCTCTGCCCTTCCCGCTTCAAGACCGCTGAACTGGTGGTTGTGTCTGGGCATTCCCGCCGTGGCGGCGATCATTCTGCTGTTGCTCGAACTGACCGATCTGGACATGGTTCTGGCGCAAATGTTCTACGACCCGGTCGCGGGGGATTTCATCGGGCGGCACAGCTATTTTCTTGAAGACATCCTGCATGACCGGGCGAAACAGCTGGTGATCGGCTTCTCGGTGTTTGCCATTCTGGGTTTCATCGGCGCGTTTTTCATCGAACGGCTGAAACCGTTCAAGCGTGAACTCGGTTGCCTGGTGCTGTCGCTGGGGCTGGCGACTTCGTTTGTCACTCCAGTCAAAGCCGTCACTGCCGTGCAATGCCCGTGGAGCCTGGAGCAATTCGGCGGTCACGAGACCTACAGCAAACTGATGGAGCATCGCCCCGCCACGGACAAGCCGGGACGTTGCTGGCCGGGTGGCCATGCGGCAACCGGGTTCACCCTGTTTGCACTGTTCTTCGTGTTGCGTGACCGCCGCCCGCGACTGGCGCGGCAGGCGTTTGTGTTCGCCTTTGCGCTGGGCTCGGTGTTCTCGATCAGCCGCATGATGCAGGGTGCGCACTTCTTTTCGCACAACGTGTGGACGGCGATTTTCTGCTGGCTGATTTGTCTGGGGGCTTATTACTGGGTGCTGTATCGCCCGGCTGGCAAGACTTCTACAGCGATGAACACACAGCCGATCAACGCCTGAAACAAAGCACCTGTGGGAGCGAGCCTGCTCGCGAATTGTCGGCTCAACTGGCTTGCATGTCGGATGACAGACCGCTTTCGCGAGCAAGCTCGCTCCCACATTGGTTCGGGTGGATGCTGAACTTGGGTAATAAAAAAACCCCGCTGACTTTCGCCAGCGGGGTTTTGCGTTACAGGGCCAGGGCTGGCTTACATCATGCCGCCCATGCCACCCATGCCGCCCATGTCTGGCATACCGCCGCCAGCTGCACCTTCTTTCTTCGGTGCGTCGGCAACCGCTGCTTCGGTGGTCAGGATCAGACCGCCGATGGAGGCTGCAGCTTGCAGAGCCGAACGGGTTACCTTGGTTGGGTCCAGGATGCCCATTTCGATCATGTCGCCGTATTCGCCGGAAGCAGCGTTGTAACCGAAGTTACCTTTGCCGTTCTTCACTTCGTTGACGACTACGCTTGGCTCGTCACCGGAGTTGGCAGCGATCTGACGCAGCGGCGCTTCAACAGCGCGACGCAGCACAGCGATACCGACGTTCTGGTCAGCGTTGTCGCCGGTCAGCTCGGTCAGTGCTTCCAGAGCACGGATCAGCGCCACGCCACCGCCAGGTACCACGCCTTCTTCAACGGCTGCGCGGGTTGCGTGCAGGGCGTCTTCAACGCGGGCTTTCTTCTCTTTCATTTCAACTTCGGAACCAGCGCCAACCTTGATCACTGCAACGCCGCCGGACAGCTTGGCCAGACGCTCTTGCAGTTTTTCACGGTCGTAGTCCGAGGAAGTTTCGGCAACCTGGGCGCGGATCTGAGCGATACGGCCTTCGATGTCTGCCTGCACGCCAGCACCGTCAACGATGATGGTGTTTTCCTTGGACAGGGTGACGCGCTTGGCGTTACCCAGGTGCTCCAGGGTGGTGCTTTCCAGGCTCAGACCGATCTCTTCGGAGATAACGGTACCGCCGGTCAGAACAGCGATGTCCTGCAGCATGGCCTTGCGACGGTCGCCGAAGCCCGGTGCCTTGACGGCAGCGACTTTGACGATGCCACGCATGTTGTTCACAACCAGAGTCGCCAGGGCTTCGCCTTCAACGTCTTCGGCCACGATCAGCAGTGGGCGGCCGGCTTTGGCAACGGCTTCCAGCACTGGCAGCATTTCGCGGATGTTCGAGATCTTCTTGTCGACCAGCAGGATCAGCGGGCCGTCGAGCTCGGCAACCATGGTGTCCGGCTTGTTGACGAAGTATGGCGACAGGTAGCCACGGTCGAACTGCATGCCTTCTACAACCGACAGTTCGTTTTCCAGGCCCGAGCCTTCTTCAACGGTGATCACGCCTTCTTTACCGACTTTTTCCATGGCTTCGGCAATGATGTCGCCGATGGAGTTGTCGGAGTTGGCCGAGATGGTGCCGACCTGAGCGATGGCTTTGAAGTCAGCGCATGGCTTGGACAGGGCTTTGAGCTCTTTGACAATGGCGATGGTCGCCTTGTCGATGCCGCGCTTGAGGTCCATCGGGTTCATGCCGGCAGCGACGGCTTTCAGGCCTTCGTTGACGATCGACTGAGCCAGAACGGTAGCGGTGGTAGTACCGTCACCAGCGTCATCGTTGGCACGGGAGGCAACGTCTTTGACCAGCTGCGCGCCCATGTTTTCGAAGCGGTCATCCAGTTCGATTTCTTTGGCGACGGAAACGCCGTCCTTGGTGATGGTCGGAGCGCCGAAGCTCTTCTCGATAACCACGTTACGGCCTTTCGGGCCCAGGGTCGCTTTTACCGCGTCAGCCAGAACGTTGACGCCTTTGAGCATCTTGGTACGGGCGGCATCGCCGAACTTAACTTCTTTAGCAGCCATGATCGATATTCCTTAAATACTTTGTAGTAGCGGGAAAATGAACGGGGATATCAGCCTTCGATAACCGCGAGGATTTCGTTCTCGCTCATTACCAGCAGGTCTTCGCCATCGACTTTCACAGTGTTGCTGCCGGAGTAAGGACCGAACACAACCTTGTCGCCTTCCTTCACGGACAGTGCACGCACTTCACCGTTTTCCAGAGCTTTGCCCGGGCCTACAGCGAGAATCACACCGTGGTTGGCTTTTTCAGCAGCCGAACCTGGCAGGACGATACCGCCAGCGGTTTTCTTTTCTTCTTCGCTGCGACGGATGACGACGCGGTCATGCAGAGGACGAAGCTTCATTGTCGATCTCTCCTAATTGTGGTTTTCATCGGCCGGTGTAGTCCCGGCGGGTTTAACGAATCCGGCCTGCGCCGGTTGCGGTCCGTCGAGCGAACCGCGCAAGTCTGTCCGGTTTGAATACCGGAAACCTTTCGGTGACCGATACATAGGGGCTTACAAGCCGATTACAAGGGCTGGCGGAAAAAATTTTTCATCCAGACACGGCAAATAACAGCCATAAACGAGCACGGCACCCGCAGGTGCCGTGTCGATGCTGATATCACTTGTTGTCGCGGTGTTCGAACTCGCCTTCGATCACATTCGGCTCCCGACCGAGCGGCTCGCGCGGGGCCGGGCCGCCACGGGGTTGCAGGTCGTCGGCGAAGGCACGCTGGCGCATCGCCTGGTCTTCAGCGCGCTGGCGCATCTTGTTCGCCAGCAGACGACGGGTGACCGGCAACAGCATCACCAGACCGACCACGTCACTGATGAAGCCGGGAATGATCAACAGGCCGCCGGCCAGTGCCAGCATCAGGCCTTCGAGCATGGTCTGCGCGGGCAATTCGCCGCGATTCAGGCTTTCCCGGGCACGCAATGCGGTGGCCAGACCGGCGACGCGCAGCACGAACACACCGAACATCGAGCCGAGAATGATCAGCAGCAGGGCCGGGAAGAACCCGATAGAGCCTGCCACTTTGACGAATACGAACAGCTCCAGCACTGGAAACAGCAGAAAGAGCAACAGAAAAGGGCGCATCAAAGTTTCCTCAACGCAAGAAATGCCTTGCAGTAAGCCTTAGATGACGTCGCCCTTGCGTGAATTCAAGCTTAACTTTGCGCTTTTTTCGGCCAGGACTGGGCGTGAGCCAGAGAAACCAAGGCCTCGCGCACTTGTGTCGGCGTATTACATGGCGCCGCGAAGGGCAACCAGTAGACGGCCTGACCGATGCGCAGGTGCATGCCCTCGCTGTCGATGCCGGCCAGTTGCGCCGGCGTGCTGTTGGGCAGCCCGGCCAGCTCGACGTAATGGGCAATGGCCTTGGCGTGATCGCTGTTCATGTGCTCGACCATGCTGATTTCCGCCTTGCCGGCGAACGGGTTGGCCAAGGTCAGATCGTCGATCCAGTGGATCGCGCCAAAGCCGCCGATGTAGCGATGGCGCACCGGATCGAGCACCCAGAAATCGAAATCGTGGGCCTGGTGATAATTCTGCGAGTCGGGGAAATAGCGGTAATAGCGCTCGGCGGCAGCCTCGATCGCTGCCGGTTCTGCGAGCTTCTGCGCTTCGGCCAGATAAGTCAGCCGCCCGACCGCCTGCACATCGTCGGCCTCGCGCTCGCCCACCAGCATCGAACACTTCGGATCTTTCTGCAGGTTATGCGTGTGCTGCGCGATGCGGCTGATCAGGATCAGCGGCCGGCCCTGCTCGTCCAGGCAATACGGCACAACCGAGCCAAAGGGAAAACCCGGCATCGATTTGGAGTGGGTCGACAGCACTCCACGGTATTCCTTGAGAAGCAATTCTCGGGCATTCTTCGCCACTTCAGCGCTCAATTTGTGACTCCTTAAATGGGTTCCGTCTAGAAAACGGACAGGCGCGCAGCGAAAAGTAACCGGCGCGCATCGGGCAAATGTTCGTGTGCAACCAGGCCTGACCGGTGCCGATCGAGCGTTGCCGACAACAAAAACAACTCAGACCTGCCAGCGGGACATGCGAATGCAACTCAACGACAAAGTAATCATTATCACCGGCGGTTGCCAGGGTTTGGGCCGTTCCATGGCCGAGTATTTCGCCGGCAAGGGCGCGAAACTGGCCCTGGTCGATCTGAATCAGGAAAAACTCGACGACGCCTTGGCCGCCTGTAAAGCCAAGGGTGTCGAAGCGCGCAGCTACCTGTGCAACGTCGCCAATGAAGAACAGGTCGAGCATATGGTCGCGCAAGTGGCCGCAGACTTCGGCGCCATCCACGGCCTGATCAACAACGCCGGGATCCTGCGCGATGGTCTGTTGCTGAAGGTCAAGGACGGTGAGATGACCAAGATGAGCCTGGCGCAGTGGCAGGCGGTGATCGACGTCAATCTGACCGGCGTGTTCCTCTGCACCCGTGAAGTCGCAGCGAAAATGGTCGAGCTGAAGAACAGCGGCGCGATCATCAATATTTCCTCGATCTCCCGCGCGGGCAACGTCGGCCAGACCAACTATTCCGCCGCCAAGGCTGGCGTCGCAGCGGCGACCGTGACCTGGGCGAAGGAGCTGGCGCGTTACGGCATTCGCGTGGCGGGCATCGCACCGGGCTTCATCGAAACCGAAATGACTTTGGGCATGAAGCCGGAAGCGCTGGAGAAGATGACGTCGGGCATTCCGCTCAAGCGCATGGGCAAGCCGGAAGAGATTGCCCATTCGGCGGCGTATATCTTCGAGAACGACTACTACACCGGGCGGATTCTGGAGATGGATGGCGGCTTGCGCATCTAAAACCAAATCAAAAGATCGCAGCCTCGCTTCGCTCGTCAGCTCCTACGGCAAATGTGTAGGAGCTGACGAGCGAAGCGAGGCTGCGATCTTTTTGCAGGCGACGCTGATCAATCGTCGCTGATGGTGATATTCGGCATCGCCGGCGTGGCCGCTTCCTGTAACACGATCCGCGCGCCGACGTGGCGGGCCAGTTCCTGATAGACCATGGCAATCTGGCTGTCCGGCTCGGCGATCACGGTTGGCTTGCCGCCATCGGCCTGTTCGCGGATCAGCATCGACAGCGGCAGCGAGGCCAGCAGTTCGACGCCGTACTGGGTGGCCAGCTTCTCGCCGCCGCCTTCACCGAACAGATGTTCGGCATGCCCGCAGTTCGAGCAGATGTGCACCGCCATGTTTTCCACCACGCCCAGCACCGGAATGTTGACCTTGCGGAACATTTCCACGCCTTTGCGTGCGTCGAGCAGCGCCAGGTCCTGCGGCGTAGTGACGATCACCGCACCGGCCACCGGGACTTTCTGCGCCAGAGTCAGTTGAATGTCGCCGGTGCCTGGCGGCATGTCGATGACCAGATAATCCAGATCGCCCCACGCGGTTTGCGTAACCAACTGCAGCAGCGCCCCGGAAACCATCGGCCCGCGCCAGACCATCGGCGTGTTGTCGTCGGTCAGGAACGCCATCGACATGACTTCCACACCGTGGGCCTTGAGCGGCACGAACCACTTCTGATCCTTGACCTCAGGACGGGTGCGCTCGGGGATGCCGAACATGATGCCCTGGCTCGGGCCGTAGATATCGGCGTCGAGGATGCCGACTTTGGCGCCTTCACGGGCCAGCGCCAGCGCGAGGTTGGCAGCGGTAGTGGATTTGCCCACGCCGCCCTTGCCGGACGCGACGGCGACGACGTTCTTGACGTTGGCCAGTCCCGGAATCTGCGCCTGGGCCTTGTGCGCGGCGATCACGCTGGTGACCTCGACGCGAGCGATGACCACGCCGTCGAGATTTTCGATGGCCAGTTGCAGCAATTGCGCCCAGCCGCTCTTGAACAGACCGGCGGCGTAGCCGATTTCCAGCTGCACATTGACGCGGTCACCGATGATCTCGATGTTTTTCACGCACCCGGCGCTGACCGGATCCTGGTTCAGGTAGGGGTCGGTGTATTGGCTGAGGACGGCTTCCACCGCTGCGCGAGTGACGGCGCTCATGGGCAACTCCGATAACAAGACTGGAAAAGATGGCGGCTATCGTACGCTGGACACCGATTTGAGGCGAACAGATTACTTGCGCTGAAAAGCCACTGTGGTGAGGGGATTTATCCCCGTTGGGCTGCGCAGCAGTCGTAAAGCCATTGCACTCGGACTATCTGATATATCGATGTTTGCGGTTTTGGGGCGGCTTCGCCACCCAGCGGGGATAAATCCCCTCACCACAAGGGCTCTCAAAGTACCCAGTGGCGCAGGGGTGAAAAATATGCGCCGGCGCTTTATAGTGGCCGACCTCCGTTTCATCAAGTAGCGAAGCCCCATGTCCGAGCCACGCAAGATCCTCGTCACCAGCGCCCTGCCCTACGCCAACGGTTCGATCCACCTTGGCCACATGCTGGAATACATCCAGACCGATATGTGGGTGCGCTTCCAGAAGCATCGCGGCAACCAATGCATCTATGTCTGCGCCGACGACGCCCACGGTTCGGCAATCATGCTGCGCGCAGAAAAGGAAGGCATCACCCCGGAACAACTGATCGCCAACGTGCAGGCTGAACACAGCGCCGACTTTGCCGACTTCCTCGTCGATTTCGACAATTTCCACTCCACTCACGCCGAAGAAAACCGTGAGCTGTCGAGCCAGATCTACCTCAAGCTGCGTGACGCCGGGCACATCGCCCAGCGTTCGATCACCCAGTATTTCGACCCGGAAAAGCAGATGTTCCTGGCCGACCGCTTCATCAAGGGCACCTGCCCGAAATGCGGCACCGAAGACCAGTACGGCGACAACTGCGAAAAATGCGGCGCGACCTACGCACCGACCGACCTGAAGGATCCGAAGTCGGCTATCTCTGGCGCCACCCCGGTGCTCAAGGATTCCCAGCACTTCTTCTTCAAACTGCCGGATTTCCAGCAAATGCTGCAGACCTGGACCCGCAGCGGCACCCTGCAGGACGCCGTGGCCAACAAGATCGCCGAATGGCTGGATGCCGGCCTGCAGCAGTGGGACATTTCCCGCGATGCGCCGTACTTCGGTTTCGAGATTCCGGGCGAACCGGGCAAGTATTTCTACGTCTGGCTGGATGCGCCGATCGGTTACATGGCCAGCTTCAAGAACCTCTGCAACCGCACGCCAGAGCTGGACTTCGACGCGTTCTGGGGCAAGGATTCGACTGCCGAGCTGTACCACTTCATCGGCAAGGACATCGTCAATTTCCATGCGCTGTTCTGGCCAGCCATGCTCGAAGGCGCCGGCTACCGCAAGCCGACCGGCATCAACGTGCACGGCTACCTGACCGTCAATGGTCAGAAAATGTCCAAGTCGCGCGGCACGTTCATCAAGGCCCGCACTTATCTCGATCATCTATCGCCGGAATACCTGCGCTATTACTACGCAGCCAAGCTGGGCCGTGGCGTCGATGACCTCGATCTGAACCTCGAAGACTTCGTGCAGAAGGTCAACTCCGACCTGGTCGGCAAAGTGGTCAACATCGCCAGCCGTTGCGCCGGATTTATCCACAAAGGTAACGGCGGTCTGCTGGTCGACAACAATGCCGCGCCGGAGCTGACCGAGGCCTTCCTCGCCGCCGCGCCGAGCATTGCCGACGCCTACGAGGCCCGCGACTTCGCCCGCGCCATGCGTGAAACCATGGCCCTGGCTGACCGCGCCAACGCGTGGATCGCCGACAAGGCGCCGTGGTCGTTGAACAAGCAGGAAGGCAAGCAGGATGAAGTCCAGGCGATCTGCGCCACCGGCATCAACCTGTTCCGCCAGTTGGTGATCTTCCTCAAACCGGTACTGCCGCTGCTGGCCGCTGATGCCGAGGCGTTCCTCAACGTCGCGCCGCTGACCTGGAATGACCACACCACCCTGCTGGCCAACCACCAGCTCAACGAATTCAAACCGTTGATGACCCGCATCGACCCGGTAAAAGTGCAAGCCATGACCGACGCCTCCAAGGAAGACCTGACCGCCAGCCAGACCGACACTGGCGCAGCCGCCCCTGCGGGCAACGGCGAACTGGCCAAGGATCCGCTGTCGCCGGAAATCGATTTCGACGCCTTTGCCGCCATCGATTTGCGCGTCGCATTGATCGTCAAGGCCGAACACGTCGAAGGCGCGGACAAGCTGCTGCGCCTGACCCTCGACATCGGTGACGAGCAACGCAACGTGTTCTCCGGGATCAAGAGCGCGTATCCGGACCCGTCCAAGCTCGACGGTCGTCTGACCATGATGATCGCCAACCTCAAACCACGGAAAATGAAGTTCGGTATTTCCGAAGGCATGGTGATGGCAGCCGGTCCCGGCGGTGAAGAGATCTACCTGCTGAGCCCGGACAGCGGCGCCAAGCCAGGTCAGCGCATCAAGTAAGACGTTGCCGCAAAACGATCCCACCGACGTGCTCTGCATGCCGGTGGGATTTTTCATATCTGGCCCGATAGTGCCTACCCTTAAGAGACACCCGCCCGTTTCGCTGGCAGAACCATGACCGAACTCGTGTTAACGCTGATCAGTGCTGCGCTGCTCAACAATTTCGTGTTGCACTGGCCGCTGGGCGTCGCTCCGCTGCTGGCGGGCAGCCGACGCCAGGTACATGCGCTGGGATTGGCGACGTTGTGCCTGATGCTGGTAGTCAGCGTTATCGGTCAGGCGATCTGGCAGTGGATACTGCTGCCGTTGCAGCTTGAAGCGCTGCGCCTGTTCGTGTTTCTGCCGTTGAGTGTGTTGTTGATCGCGCCGCTGCTGAAGCTGCTGGCGCGCGGGCTGCCGGATTGGCCGTTCGACGGATTGTGGCCGCTGCTGCTGGGCAATGCCGGCGTACTCGGGCTGGCGTTGATCAATGCGCAAAACGATCAAGGCCTGCTGCACGCAACGGCTTTGAGCTTCGGCGCCGGGCTGGGTTTCTGGCTGGTGTTGAGTGTGTTCTGCGACCTGCGCGAGCGCACGGCCGACAACGATATTCCCCTGCCCTTTCGCGGCCTGCCGATCGATCTGATCAGCGCCGGACTGCTCGCAGTGATTTTTCTCGGATTCAGTGGATTGATCAAAACATGAGTCTGCTTCAACGCATCGATGCCCTGCTGCCGCAGACCCAATGCGGCAAGTGCGGCCATTCCGGATGCAAACCCTATGCGCAAGGCATTGTTGACGGCGAGCCGATCAACAAGTGCCCGCCGGGCGGCGGAGAAACCATCGCTGCCCTGGCCGAGCTGTTGAAAATACCGGTCCTGGAACTGGACATCAGCCGTGGCCCGGCACCGCCGCAAGTCGCCTTCATCCGCGAGGCCGAATGCATCGGCTGCACCAAGTGCATTCAGGCCTGCCCGGTCGACGCCATCGTCGGCGCGGCAAAACTCATGCACACGGTGCTGATCGACGAGTGCACCGGTTGTGATCTGTGCGTTGCGCCGTGCCCGGTCGACTGCATCGAAATGCATCCTTTGCCTGCGAACACGATCCCAGTGGTTGGCGGTCTCGCATTTGATCTCGAAGAACAGCGCGCCCGCGCGATCAAACGTGACCACGCGCGCCAGCGTTTCGAGCGCCGCAACCAGCGCCTGCTGCGTGAAGAACAGCAAAAGCAGGCCGAACGTGAAGCGCGAGCCGCGCGTGCGGCACAACCGCAAGTCTCGCCCGCCGATCCGGTGCAGGCTGCACTTGAGCGGGTGCGCGCACAAAAAGCCGCTAACGCCGATGCGGCGCTGAAGAAGGCCAAGGTCGATGTGGCGATGAGTCGGGCTCAGTTGCATAAATCGCTGAAAGCTTTCGGCCATCCGCCGACGTTCGAACAGCAGTCGCAACTGATCGTCCTGCAGCAACAATTCGAAGCCGCCGAGCAAGCACTGGCGAAGCTGGAAAGAAGCCAACCGGCAATTCCCGCCGTTCCCGCACCGACCAACGACGCCGAACTGAAGCGAGCCAAGATCCAGTTGGCCATGCGCCGCGCCGAGTTGAAAAAGGCTCAGGCAGCGGAGGCTGCGCCGGAGCAGATCGCAGCACTGGAGCAAGCCGTGACTGACGCCGAGCGCCAGGTGCAAGACCATGCCACCCCTTGAGGCAGCGGACGATCGCCTGCAACAGGCGATGAATACCGTGCTGCTCGCAGCGCTGCCGGGGCTGCTCGCTTTGTTCTGGCTGTATGGCTGGGGCGTGTTGATCAATCTGCTGTTGGCGGTTGCCAGTGCTTTGCTCGTCGAAGCCGGGGTCGCCCATCTGCGTCGGCAAGCGGTGCAAGCGGCACTGCGTGATGGCAGCGCGCTGGTCAGTGCGATGTTGCTGGCCGCCGCGCTGCCGGTTTATTGCCCTTGGTGGCTGACTGTCATTGCGACCGCTTCAGGTCTGTTGTTCGGCAAACATCTGTATGGCGGCGTCGGCAAAAACCCGTTCAACCCGGCGATGCTTGGTTTTGCCCTGAGCATGGTGCTGTTTCCGCAAGCGATGACCCTATGGCCCGGTCATGGCCTCGATTTCCCCTCGGCGTTGCAACAGGTTTTCAACCCGGCTCCAGCACCGGACGCTTGGGCGCAGGCCACGGCACTGGACAGTCTGCGCATCAATAAAAGCCTGACCATCGATGAGCTGTTCGCCAGCAACCCGGCCTTCGGCCGTTTCGGCGGGCGCGGTGTGGAATGGGTGAATCTGGCGTTTCTGCTCGGCGGCCTGTGGCTGTTGCAGCGGCGGATCTTTTCCTGGCACGCACCGGTGGGGATGCTCGCCAGCCTGTTCCTCATCAGCCTGTTGTGCTGGAACGGATCGGGGTCCGATTCCCATGGTTCGCCGCTGTTTCATCTGCTCAGCGGCGCGACCATGCTCGGTGCATTTTTTATCGTGACCGAACCGGTGTCCGGCGCGAAAAGCGCCCTCGCCCGCCTGCTGTTTGGCATTGGCGTCGGCTTGCTCACCTATCTGATTCGTACTTGGGGTGGTTACCCGGACGGCGTCGCGTTTGCGGTATTGCTGATGAATCTGCTGGTGCCGACGCTGGAGCGCTTCGCCGCCAGCCGCCATCTGCCGGTGAGCACATGAACCGCTCGGCGAGTGTCGTGACGGTTGTACTGCTGGCTCTCGTAGGTGCGAGCGCGACATACGTGTTGCAGCGCAGCAGTGCACCGCAGATTGCCAGCGAGCAGCGCTTGCTCGATAGCCGCCAACTGCTCGATGTCATGCCTGCAGCGCTCTACGACAATCAGCCGCTGGAGCAACCGCTGACGCTCGCCGAGCCTGTTTTGCGCCATAGCACGCTGTCAGGCGGCTATCGAGCGACCCGCTCCGGACAGACAGTTGCGGTGCTGTTGCGCAGTCGCAGCGAAGGTTACGCAGGCACTCTGGAACTGCTGATAGCCATCGATGCAAACGGCAGAGTTCTAGGCGTGAAAACCCTTGAGCAGCGCGAAACGCCAGGATTGGGTGGTCACATCGGTGAATGGCCGAATGCCTGGCTTCAGACCTTCCTCGGCAAATCTCGTACCGAGCCGACTGACGCCGGTTGGGCGCTGAAAAAGAATCAGGGGCAGTTCGATCAAATCGCTGGCGCGACCATTACCTCCCGTGCCGCCATCAACGCGATTCATGACGCACTGCGTTATTTCGATGAGCATCGGGCGTTGCTGTTAGGAACTGGCTCATGAAACGCACGGTAGGTTTATTGATGCTGGTGCCGCTATTGGGCGCCACACAAACACTCAGCGCTGCACTGGGGATAACCTTGATGCTCGGCGCGGTGCTCGGCGTTTTTGCCGTTTGCATGTCGCCGCTGCGCGAACGCCTGACGGGCACCCGTGCGTTGCTCGCCAGCCTGACGCTTGCTGCGACGCTGACCAGTTGCGCGGATATTGTGGCGCAACGCTGGTTTTTGCCATGGCAGCAAACATCTGGGCTCTACATAGGGCTGATCGCCTTGCACTGCGTCGTGCTTGAATACCACGGTGCCTTCCGCGAGCCCGTCGCTGTCAGCTTCAAACGCTGCGCCTTGTTCGGCGCGCTCATGCTGGTGGTGGGCGGGCTGCGCGAGATCATCGGTTATGGCAGCCTTGGCCGAGGTCTTTCGGAGCATTGGCAAGGTCTGGTTTTGTTCCCCGAGGGGCTGCATCTGTTTACGCTGGTCCCCGGCGCTTTCGTTTTACTGGGCCTGCTTCTCGCCGTACGTCACGCGTGGACACGCCGCAACTCTGTCATCAAGGAAACGCATCGCCCATGAATGCTGCAAAACGTCTTGAGATATTTCGCCGACTGCACGAAGACAATCCCGAGCCGAAAACCGAACTGGCCTACTCTTCGCCGTTCGAGCTGCTGATTGCGGTGATTCTTTCGGCGCAGTCCACCGATGTCGGCGTCAACAAGGCGACCGCCAAACTCTTTCCCGTCGCCAATACACCCGCCGCGATTCATGCGCTGGGTGTCGAGGGGCTGTCCGAGTACATCAAGACCATTGGCCTGTACAACAGCAAAGCGAAGAACGTCATCGAAACCTGCCGTCTGCTGGTTGAACGTCACGGCGGTGAAGTTCCGCAAACCCGGGAAGAACTGGAAGCCCTGCCGGGCGTCGGGCGCAAGACCGCCAACGTGGTGCTCAACACCGCTTTCCGTCAATTGACCATGGCGGTCGACACGCACATTTTCCGCGTCAGCAATCGCACCGGCATCGCGCCGGGGAAAAATGTGGTGGAAGTTGAAATGAAGCTGATGAAGTTTGTACCGAAAGAATTCCTGCTCGACTCCCATCACTGGCTGATTTTGCATGGCCGCTATGTTTGCCTGGCGCGTAAACCGCGCTGTGGCAGCTGCCGCATCGAAGATCTGTGCGAATACAAACATAAAACTTCTGACGATTGAGCCGTCATCGGTTTTTCGTATCCATCGATTGAAAAAATCTTTTTTACCCGCCGCAGTAATGTCGATATAAGGAGCGCCAAAGGCAGTCTTAGCCGGGAGTTGACTTCATGAGTACCGACAAAGAGCAACTGGATGTAGAAGAAGATTTTATTGCCGTCGAGGCCGATGAGGTCGAACCGGTGGTAGAGGTGGCGAAGACCAACCTCAGCAAGCGTCGCACAATCGACAACCTGCTTGAGGAGCGCCGACTGCAAAGGCAATTGGCCGATTACGATTTTGATCTGTGATACCTGAAGGCCTCCCGAAGCGGAGGCTTTTCATTTTCTGCGACAACCGAGCTTGATCGGCCCATGACGGTCTCAGCTGTCGAATCGTTCAAACAAGGCCGTTGCGCTGCGCCAACTCGATCAGATCAACCAGAGACCGCGCATTGAGTTTCAGCAACAGGCGAGTCTTGTAAGTGCTAACAGTTTTGTTGCTCAAAAACATGCCGTCGGCGATTTCCTTGTTGGTCTTGCCGCGTGCCAATTGCTGCAACACCATCATTTCCCGCCCGGACAGACGATCAACCATGTCCGCCTCACTCGCATTGCCCAGACTTGTACGCACGGTGTGCAGGGCCTGATTGGGGAAATAGCTGTAGCCGGACAGAACTGCCTTGATCGCACTCAGCAGTTCGGTCAGATCCTGCTGCTTGCACACATAACCCGCTGCACCCGATTGCATGCAACGCATTGAAAAATGTCCGGGAGCCTGGGAAGTCAGCACCAGCACTTTCACCGGCATGGCGGTGGAAGTCAGGCGAGCAATAACTTCCAGTCCATCGAGTTTGGGTATTCCAATATCCAGAATGACAAGATCCGGTATTTGTTCACGAGCAATTTGTAGTGCATCAACGCCATTATCCGTTTCTGCAATGACTTCGTAGCCATGCCGTTCCATCAGCATACGTACCGCAAGTCGAATGACGGGGTGGTCATCCACGATCAGCACTTTATTCATGGGCAAGTCCAGTTTTCGCTGTTCGAATTTTTAGAACACGCACGATATCCCAGTCACTTGCTTCAAGGGATGGCAACTTTTACACGCATTTGCATCGAGAGACATTCCCTACAGGCATTGAGGATAATTCCCACAAATAGGTCCCGTCGCATCCATCGCAATTGCTTCCCGTCCTTCAAGGCCGCAACGAATTTCCGTTTACTGCGCACACGTCCTACGCAGCTGCGAATTCCAATCGAGCCATCTGAAATTTCCTGGACCACTTTTGCCGGCTGCCGATTCGACATATGACGTAACGAACCGCCGCTACTGCATATTCGACGCACCGGCAGCCCTTCTATAAAACTTGAAACAACAGCCTGAAACTTCAATGAAGGCTTTTGCTATATATAGAAATATTCAACCTCAAACAAACAGCATAGAACTTGAATCATGCTCAAGATAACGAACAAGATCACTAACCCAATGACAGTCATCGCGATATTCGCCATTATTTCGGAAACTTCAGCGGCGGTATCGCTGCCATTTCTCGACAACAAGGACCGGGAGATTTATGTCTGGTTTCTGATCAGCTTTCCGTTTTACTTGTTATTTCTTTTTTTTATCACGCTCAACTTCAACCACCGCTCGCTCTACTCGCCCTCGGATTTCGGCAAGGACAAAAATTTCCTGAAGGCGGCTGAACATTCGGAACGCGACAGCGAACGAAAAGTACCGTTGCGAAAAACCGATGGATCGTGCGCTTTCGAGATAACCAGCTGCGTGGTGTCCAGCAACACTGGGAGCGGCGGATTCCAGCGTCCATGCAGGATTCACAACGCGCCTGACCCACCAACCGATATTGATGGCCAAGCGAACCCCGTGGTGCAGACGATCAAACTGTCACCGCTGATAAGCGAACTGAACATCATCGACGCCCGGGACGTTGATGCGTCCAGGGAGTTCGATGCGATTCTCGACACTCTTCGGAGCGCCGGTAAAAAAAATCCGCGAGTGCTGGTTTTTCTAACGAATCATGTTTCGGACTCTCTGGCGCATACTTCGCTGCAACAGATCAAACAGGCGAAGAAAAGCTCAGGTGCAACACTGTGTGTCGTTTACAACCTGTGCACCCAGACAGTTACCCTGCTGGGGCGAACCAGCTGACAGGCGTGGCACATCCCGCAAGCGGGCAGACAAGAGAAACGGCTTGATGAACCCGATGAAAATTCCGAAAAAAAAGGCGGCCCTGAACTGGCCGCCTTTTTTATTGCGCGTGGGTCTGAGCCACTCAGAACAACTTGCGGCCCTTGTTGGCAGCAATGCGCATGCGCAGCGCGTTGAGCTTGATGAAGCCCGCCGCATCGGCCTGATTGTAAGCGCCGCCGTCTTCTTCGAAGGTGGCGATGTTGGCGTCGAACAGCGAATCATCGGACTTGCGACCGGTGACGATGACGTTGCCCTTGTACAGCTTCAGGCGCACTACGCCGTTCACGTTGACCTGCGAAGCATCGATCATCTGTTGCAGCATCAGACGCTCAGGGCTCCACCAGTAACCGGTGTAGATCAGGCTGGCGTACTTGGGCATCAGCTCGTCTTTGAGGTGAGCGACTTCGCGGTCCAGAGTGATCGATTCGATGGCGCGGTGAGCGCGCAGCATGATGGTGCCGCCCGGGGTTTCGTAGCAGCCACGGGACTTCATGCCGACATAACGGTTTTCGACGATGTCGAGACGACCGATGCCGTGCTCGCCGCCGATCTTGTTCAGCGTCGCCAGTACGGTGGCCGGGGTCATTTCGACGCCGTCCAGCGCGACGATGTCGCCGTTGCGGTAGGTCAGTTCCAGGTACTGCGGGGTGTCGGGAGCCTTCTCCGGGGAGACGGTCCAGCGCCACATGTCTTCTTCGTGCTCGGTCCAGGTGTCTTCCAGCACGCCGCCTTCATAAGAGATGTGCAGCAGGTTGGCGTCCATCGAGTATGGAGATTTTTTCTTGCCATGGCGTTCGATCGGGATCGCGTGCTTCTCGGCGTAGTCCATCAGCTTCTCGCGGGACAGCAGGTCCCACTCGCGCCAAGGGGCAATAACTTTTACGCCTGGCTTGAGCGCGTAGGCGCCCAGTTCGAAACGCACCTGGTCGTTGCCCTTGCCGGTGGCGCCATGGGAAATGGCGTCGGCGCCGGTTTCGTTGGCAATTTCGATCAGGCGCTTGGCGATCAGCGGACGGGCGATGGAAGTACCCAGCAGGTACTCGCCTTCGTAAACGGTGTTGGCGCGGAACATCGGGAACACGAAATCACGCACGAATTCTTCGCGCAGGTCATCGATGTAGATTTCTTTGACGCCCATGGCCTGAGCCTTGGCGCGGGCCGGCTCGACCTCTTCGCCTTGACCGAGATCAGCGGTGAAGGTCACCACTTCACAGTTATAAGTATCCTGCAGCCACTTGAGGATCACCGAAGTGTCCAGGCCGCCGGAATACGCCAGAACGACCTTGTTTACGTCCGCCATGCCATCACTCCACGGGGTTCTACGGAAAGCGGGGGAGTCTACCGCTCAAACGCGATAATTTACAGAGGCGCGACAGCTTAAGACGACAAAGCGACAGAATCTGTCGAGAGCGCGACGATGACCGGCGAGTCAGGAAGTCGTTGCGGCGGTGGCTGGCGTACCCGCTTGCGGCGCCGGAGCCGGGGCGGTAGTCGGTGCGACGCGCGACAATTTCACGTTGACCCGACGGTTCTTCGCACGATTGGCCTTGCTGGTGTTGGGCACGATCGGATACTGCTCGCCGTGGAAACGCACGGTGATCTGCGATTCCTGAATGCCGTTGGCCTTGAAGAAATCCACCACCGCCAGCGCGCGGCGGCGCGACAATTCGCGGTTGGTCAGACGATTGCCGCTGTTGTCGGAATGGCCGTCGAGGTCAATGTGGTTCACCGTCGGGTCGGCCTTCATGTATTCGAGCATCACTTGCAGCTTGGCCTTGGCAGCCGGGTCCAGCTCAACGCCTTCGCCGGGGAAGCCGATCTGCGACTGCTTGATCTGGTCGAAATTCTGCGGCAGCAATTTCGCCACACAGCCTTGATAGTCGTTGAACGCCTTGCTGAATTTCACCGGCAACAAACGCACTTCGGAGACGCGGCCATCGCCAGACGCACGACGTACCACCGGGCTGCGACCGTCCAGCAGACCGCTGATCAATCCCCCGGCCTGGGATTGCGAGCTGTTGAACAACACATTGCCGCTGCCCAGACGCACAGAGCCCAGATTGATGTCGCCACGCCCTGGCTGCCAAGGTGCAGCGGCAGCGAGCAAAGTCGCCGAACCGCCGCCAAGCATGGCGTTGTAGGCATTCAGGCGAAAGATCGCCTGTTCACCGGCCTTGCGCACGAACTCGCCCGAGCCGAAATCGGTAATCGGCTGGGTCAGGCGGCATTCGAACTGGTCGCCGGCGACCGTCCACTCAATGTTCTCCAGACGGGTCTGGTAAGTCAGCGCCATCGCGGGAAGGCTGGCAAACACACTGAGCAGGGCTAAATAACGCTGGCGCACGGGAGGCTCCATTGGCTTGTGAAACACAAACACCGATTCACACAATGTTTACGGCATACCTCCGGGATATCGGACGCTCGTGGCAAAACTTGATAGCGGGTGCCTGCAAGAGTCTTTTCCGGTAGCATTCGCCTCAGTTTGACCCGCCTGGAATCCCCTCATGTCCGACCGCCTGACCCTGCTGCGTCCCGACGACTGGCACATTCATCTTCGCGATGGTGCCGTGTTGACCAATACCGTTGCCGATGTGGCCCGCACCTTCGGGCGCGCGATCATCATGCCGAACCTGGTACCGCCGGTGCGCAACGCCGCTGAAGCCGACGGCTATCGTCAGCGCATTCTCGCTGCCCGCCCGGCCGGCAGTCAGTTCGAGCCGTTGATGGTGCTGTACCTCACCGACCGCACCCAACCGGAAGAAATTCGTCAGGCCAAGGCCAGCGGTTTCGTCTACGCCGCCAAGCTGTACCCGGCCGGCGCGACCACCAACTCCGATTCCGGCGTGACCAGCATCGACAAGATCTTCCCGGCGCTGGAAGCCATGGCCGAAGTCGGCATGCCGCTGTTGATCCACGGTGAAGTCACCCGTGGCGACGTCGATGTATTCGACCGCGAAAAGATTTTCATCGACGAGCACATGCGCCGCGTGGTCGAGCGTTTCCCGACGCTGAAAGTGGTGTTCGAACACATCACCACCGGCGACGCCGTGCAGTTCGTCAACGAGGCTTCGGCCAACGTTGGCGCGACCATCACCGCGCATCACCTGCTGTACAACCGCAACCACATGCTGGTCGGCGGGATTCGGCCGCACTTCTACTGCTTGCCGATTCTCAAGCGCAATACCCATCAGGAAGCCTTGCTCGACGCCGCCACCAGTGGCAGCGCCAAGTTCTTCCTCGGCACCGACTCGGCGCCCCACGCCCAGCACGCCAAGGAAGCCGCCTGCGGTTGTGCCGGTTGCTACACCGCTTACGCCGCCATCGAGATGTATGCCGAAGCGTTCGAACAGCGTAACGCGCTGGACAAGCTCGAAGCCTTCGCCAGCCTCAACGGCCCGCGTTTCTACGGCCTGCCGGCAAATACCGATCGCATCACCCTGGTCCGTGAAGAATGGACCGCCCCGACCAGCCTGCCATTTGGCGAGCTGACCGTTATCCCGCTGCGCGCCGGTGAAAAACTGCGCTGGCGCCTGCTGGAGGAACACGCGTGAGTGAAGACAATTTCGACGATGAACTGGACGGTCAAGGTGGCGGCGGCGGTTCCCATCATCCGATGGCAGCGCGCTTTCGCGGCTACCTGCCGGTTGTCGTCGACGTAGAAACCGGTGGCTTCAACGCAGCCACCGATGCCTTGCTGGAGATTGCCGCGACCACCATCGCCATGGATGAAAAGGGTTTCGTCTACCCGGATCACACCTACTTCTTCCGCGTCGAGCCATTCGAAGGCGCCAACGTTGAAGCGGCAGCGCTGGAGTTCACCGGTATCAAGCTCGATCACCCGCTGCGCATGGCCGTCAGCGAAGAAACCGCGCTGACCGACATCTTCCGTGGCATCCGCAAGGCGCTCAAAGCCAACGGCTGCAAGCGGGCGATTCTGGTCGGGCACAACAGCAGTTTCGACCTGGGCTTCCTCAACGCAGCAGTTGCGCGCCTGGACATGAAGCGCAACCCGTTCCACCCGTTCTCCAGTTTCGACACCGCGACCCTGGCGGGTCTGGCGTATGGTCAGACCGTGCTGGCGAAAGCCTGTCAGGCGGCCGGCATCGATTTCGACGGTCGTGAAGCGCACTCGGCGCGTTACGACACCGAAAAGACCGCTGAGCTGTTCTGCGGCATCGTCAATCGCTGGAAGCAGATGGGCGGCTGGGAAGACTTCGACGACTGATCGTCGGCGAGCAAATCCCGCGCATGAAAAAACCGGCCACGTGGGCCGGTTTTTTTGTACCTCGACGTTGCGCCTTACAGGGCCGCAGCGTTCTCGGTCAGGTAAGCCGCAACGCCTTCCGGCGAAGCGTTCATGCCTTTGTCGCCTTTCTTCCAGTTGGCCGGGCAGACTTCGCCGTGCTCTTCGTGGAATTGCAGCGCGTCGACCAGACGGATCAGCTCTTCCATGTTACGGCCCAGCGGCAGGTCGTTGATGATCTGCGAGCGAACCACGCCTTTGTCGTCGATCAGGAACGCGCCACGGAAAGCCACGCCGCCTTCGGATTCAACGTCGTATGCCTTGGCGATGTCGTGCTTCATGTCGGCAGCCATGGTGTATTTCACCTGACCGATGCCGCCATTGTTCACTGGAGTGTTGCGCCAGGCGTTGTGAGTGAAGTGCGAGTCGATCGACACAGCGATCACTTCAACGTTGCGCGCCTTGAAGTCAGCCATGCGGTTGTCCAAAGCGATCAGCTCGGACGGGCAGACGAAGGTGAAGTCCAGCGGGTAGAAGAACACCAGGCCGTATTTGCCTTTGATGGCCGAGGACAGGGTGAAGCTGTCAACGATCTCGCCATTGCCGAGTACGGCCGGGACGGTGAAGTCTGGGGCTTGTTTGCCTACGAGTACGCTCATTGATATCTCCTGGTGTAGAAACTTGAAGTTCAGGGTCCGGGCCAGCCTGTCCCCCTCAGGCGACAGCCCTGTGACACGAACCCTCTTCGCAAGGGACGACCATCATACACTGCGTGTTTGGCCTGTCCGTAACGGATTTTCCCTGTTCGGTTATCCACTGCGTATTCATGGGGTCAGACGCGCATTTGGAAAATACCGTTCGTCAGTCGCCGGGAAATTGGCTGCGAAGCGTTCCGAAAGCACTTTGACAATCATTCTCGTTAACATTAAGATCCATCGCAATTGAGTCACAACCAGCGACGGTTCTTACTTATGTATGTTTGCCTCTGCACTGGCGTCACCGACGGACAGATCCGCGAAGCGATCTATGAAGGTTGCTGCAGCTACAAAGAAGTTCGCCAGGCCACCGGCGTCGCCAGCCAGTGTGGCAAATGCGCCTGCCTTGCCAAGGAAGTGGTGCGCGAAACCCTGACCAAGCTGCAAACCGCCCAGGCCGCGATCCCTTACCCGGTAGAATTTACTGCTGCGTAAATGCCCCATTTCAAAGAACCGGACTAGATGTCCGGTTTTTTTATGCCTGAAAATCAATTGCTTAGCGTCCAGACGCGGAACACAAACATTCTTATTCCGATTAATTTTCATTTATTATTCAATAGCTTAGGTTTGACACTTATAACTGCCAAGCTCAAACTCCGCCTTATATACGGTTAATACAGGGCAGGACTCCGATCATGAAAGGCGACATTACAGTCATCCAGCATCTCAACAAGATCCTCGCCAATGAGCTGGTCGCGATCAATCAGTACTTCCTGCATGCGCGCATGTATGAAGATTGGGGTCTGAATAAGCTCGGCAAGCACGAATACCACGAATCCATCGACGAGATGAAACACGCGGACAAGCTGATCAAGCGCATCCTGTTCCTTGAAGGCCTGCCGAACGTTCAGGACTTGGGTAAGCTGCACATCGGCGAGCACACCCGCGAGATGCTCGAATGCGACCTGCGCATCGAAAAGACCGGCCACGCCGATCTGAAAGCCGCCATCGCCCATTGCGAAACCGTTGGCGACTTCGGCAGCCGTGAACTGCTCGAAGACATTCTCGAGTCGGAAGAAGAACACATCGACTGGCTGGAAACCCAGCTCGGCCTGATCGACAAGATCGGCCTGGAAAACTATCTGCAGTCGCAGATGGGCGAAGAGTAGGAGCTGTCGAGTGAAACGAGGCTGCGATCTTTATCGATTTCAGCCTTGATACTCAGTCAACTCGTATAACCAACAAAAAGCCCCGCCCTCTTTCGAGGTGCGGGGCTTTTTGTTGGCCGAAGATCAAAAGATCGCAGCCTCGTTTCACTCGACAGCTCCTACAGGAGACGCGTCGTCGGGCGAAACTATATGAAAGTAGAATCAGGCTTCGGACTTGTTCGCCGCTGCCGCTTCCACAGCCGCCTTGATGGTGCTTTGCAGCGAACCGTCTGCAGCCATCTCGGTCATGATGTCACTGCCGCCGACCAGCTCACCGCCGACCCACAGTTGCGGGAAAGTCGGCCAGTTGGCGTATTTTGGCAGGTTGGCGCGGATTTCCGGGTTCTGCAGGATGTCCACGTACGCGAACTTTTCACCACAGGCCATCACGGCTTGCGCAGCTTTTGCGGAGAAGCCGCACTGCGGGGCATTCGGCGAGCCTTTCATGTAAAGCAGAATGGTGTTGTTGGCAATCTGCTCTTTAATCGTTTCGATGATATCCATGGAGCACCTCGGCTGAACTTTCCGACTCAGAGGTCGGCACGGTGGCGCATTGTAACGGAATCCCGAGCGCCATGCTCGGTCTCCCCGACAGACCCACTCAGGCCGCCGCCACGGTCACCGGCACACCGTTCAACGCCGCGTTGCCCGACAGTTCGTCGAGCTGGCACTCATCGGTCAGGTCGTTGGCGCTCGATCCCGGCTGGCCGCTGGCGATCGCCATCTGCACGCCCGGGCGCGCATGGCCCCAGCCGTGCGGCAGGCTGACCACGCCTTTCATCATGTCGAGACTGGCGAGCACTTCCACCTCGATCTGCCCGACCCGCGAACTCACCCGAACCCGTTGCCCATCAGCCAGACCACGGCTGGCCAGGTCATCCGGGTGCATCAGCAACTGATGCCGTGGCTTGCCTTTCACCAGCCGATGAAAATTGTGCATCCACGAATTGTTGCTGCGTACATGGCGGCGACCGATCATCAACAATTCATCGGCTGCCGGCGCCTGCAACGCGGCAAAGCGTGCGAGGTCGGCGAGAATTTCCGGCGGTGCAGCCTGGATACGCTGATTCGGCGTTTTCAGACGTGACGCCAGATTCGGCTTCAGCGCCCCCAGATCAATACCGTGCGGATGATCGAACAGCGTCGCCAGCGACAGCTTGTGCTCGGACGCATCGCCGTAGCGGCCCATGCGCAGGCCCATGTCGATCATCTTCGCCGGCGGCATCGTCGGTTTCAGTTCTTTACCGGTTTTCTCGGCGAAGGCCTTGGCCAGCCCGACGAAGATCTCCCAATCATGCAAAGCCCCCTCGGGCTTGCCGAGGATGGCGCGATTGAAGCGGGTGACGTTACGCACCGCGAACAGATTGAACGTGGTGTCGTAGTGATCGTTTTCCAGCGCCGAGGTCGACGGCAGGATCAGATCGGCATAGCGCGTGGTTTCGTTGATGTACAGGTCGATGCTGAGCATGAAGTCGAGGCCGTCCAGCGCCTGCTCCAGCTGCCGGCCGTTGGGTGTCGACAACACCGGGTTGCCGGCCACAGTGATCAGCGCGCGGATCTGCCCCTCGCCCTCCGTGAGCATCTCTTCGGCCAGTGCCGAGACCGGCAACTCGCCGCCGTATTCAGGACGCCCGGAAACCCGGCTCTGCCATTTGTTGAAATGCCCGCCCGAGGTCGACGCCACCAGATCCACCGCCGGTTCGGTGCACAGTGCACCGCCAACGCGGTCGAGGTTGCCGGTGACCAGATTGATCAACTGCACCACCCAATGACAGAGGGTGCCGAAGGCCTGGGTCGAGACGCCCATGCGCCCGTAGCAGACCGCACTCGGTGCGGCAGCGAAGTCGCGCGCCAGTTGGCGAATCTGCTCGGCCGGCACTGCGCAGAGCGGGCTCATCGCTTCGGCGCTAAACGCAGCCACGGCGTTGCGCACCTCGTCGAGGCCATCGACCGGCAAATGGCTGTCGCGGGTCAGGCCTTCGCTGAACAGCGTATTGAGCATGCCGAACAACAGCGCCGCATCGCCGCCCGGGCGGACGAACACGTGCTGATCAGCCATCGCTGCGGTTTCGCTGCGGCGCGGATCGACTACCACCACTTTGCCGCCGCGCGCCTGAATCGCCTTCAGGCGCTTCTCGACGTCCGGCACGGTCATGATGCTGCCGTTGGACGCCAGCGGATTGCCGCCGAGGATCAGCATGAAATCGGTGTGATCGATGTCCGGAATCGGTAACAGCAAACCGTGGCCATACATCAGATAGCTGCTGAGGTGGTGCGGCAGTTGATCGACCGACGTTGCCGAGTAGCGATTGCGGGTTTTCAGCAACCCCAGGAAGTAATTGCTGTGGGTCATCAGGCCGTAGTTGTGCACGCTCGGATTGCCCTGATACACCGCAACGGCGTTCTGCCCGTGACGTTCCTGAATCGCCGCGAGTTTCTCGGCCACCAGCGCAAACGCCTCGTCCCACTCGATCGGCAGCCATTCGCTGCCGACGCGGCGCATCGGCTGACGCAGGCGATCGGGATCGTTCTGGATATCTTGCAGGGCCACGGCTTTCGGGCAGATATGGCCGCGGCTGAAAGTGTCGAGGGCATCACCCTTGATCGAGGTGATCGCGACGTTGCCATCGGTTTCCGTGGTTTCGATGGTCAGGCCGCAAATGGCTTCGCACAGGTGGCATGCACGGTGGTGAAGAGTCTTGGTCATGGCCAGTCTCTGTCTTGTTCGGGAGCAGGCAATCACGCCCGCGGGAACAAAACTATGGCCCGTGCGCAGAGACGGCGCCAGCGACGTTCGTCTTGTGAATCGACGGTTATCAGGACAGCCGATAAATCGCCGCGATCAGTTCGGCGGCAACTGCGGCGGTGCCGCCAGCTGGATTTCCTGAATGGTTTCGATCTGCTCATGGGCGACGTGCACGCCGGTGAGCTCGCCGATCAATCGCCAGTGCTCATCGAGCCCGGCGCTGATGGTGGCCATGCGATCGATCATGTGCCGACCGGCGGATTTGACCACTTCGTCGTCACTGCGCAGCAACTCGAAAGACATCGAGGTGACGGACGCGGTGAGATGGGTCAGGGAGCGAGCCGTGTGGCCCAGCAGTTCCATTAACAGTTGTTCTTTCGATTCCATGCGGAGGCTTCCTGCGTCGCTCGAAACTTATTTATAACCCAGCACTTTGCTTTAGCAAATGTTTCAGTCTGAACATCCGACCAAGCGAATCGGTGGCGCCGCGTTCGTAAACCGACCAGGACCGCTGCGTTGCCATCGCGGCGCATTGCCAAGCCCGGCGGCGCCAGTGTACAAAGAGGCTCACCGCTGTACTGAATCCGGCTTCAACATGCGTGATCGAAATGCTCGGTCCGCGCTCCGAATCCCGTTGAAAAAGTACCCTATTGGAAAAACGCGACATTTAGTGTCAATATCGCGCCTTCCCCTATTTCGTCGCCCCGTGCGGCTTACGCCGCAGGTCTCGCCCGTTGTTCCGTTAAACAAGGCTTTGAGCATCTGCGGTCTGTAGCAAAAAGGTAGTCAATGATGAGCGCAAGGCACTTTCTCTCCCTGATGGATTGCACGCCCGAAGAGCTGGTCAGCGTGATCCGTCGAGGCGTTGAGCTCAAGGACCTGCGTAACCGCGGCGTACTGTTCGAGCCTCTGAAAAACCGCGTGCTGGGGATGATTTTTGAAAAATCCTCGACCCGGACCCGGATCTCCTTCGAGGCCGGCATGATCCAGCTCGGCGGCCAGGCAATCTTCCTGTCCCCGCGCGATACCCAACTGGGCCGTGGCGAGCCCATCAGCGATTGCGCCATCGTCATGTCGAGCATGCTCGATGCGGTGATGATCCGTACCTTCGCCCATAGCACCCTGACCGAATTCGCCGCCAACTCGCGGGTGCCGGTAATCAACGGCCTGTCCGATGATCTGCACCCGTGCCAGTTGCTCGCCGACATGCAGACCTTCCTCGAACACCGTGGCTCGATCCAGGGCAAGACCGTGGCCTGGATCGGTGACGGCAACAACATGTGCAACAGCTATATAGAAGCGGCGATCCAGTTCGACTTCCAATTGCGCGTTGCCTGCCCGGAAGGCTACGAGCCGAACCCGGAGTTCGTCGCCCAGGCTGGTGATCGCGTGACCATCGTCCGCGATCCGCAAGACGCCGTGCGTGGCGCGCATCTGGTCAGCACCGACGTCTGGACTTCGATGGGTCAGGAAGAGGAAACTGCCAAGCGCCTCAAGCTGTTCGCGCCGTTTCAGGTCAACCGTGCCCTGCTCGACCTCGCTGCCGAGGACGTGCTGTTCATGCACTGCCTGCCGGCGCACCGTGGCGAAGAAATCAGTCTCGACCTGCTCGATGACCCGCGCTCAGTCGCCTGGGATCAGGCAGAAAACCGTCTCCACGCACAGAAGGCCCTGCTCGAGTTCCTCGTCGAACCGGCATATCACCACGCATGAGCCATGAATTACTGCTGAACCTGCGCAACCTCGCTTGCGGCTACCAAGATCAACGCGTGGTGCAGAACCTCAATCTGCACCTCAACGCCGGCGACATCGGCTGCCTGCTCGGCTCGTCCGGCTGCGGCAAGACCACCACCCTGCGCGCCATCGCCGGTTTCGAACCGGTGCATGAAGGCGAAATCACCCTCGGTGGCGAAACCCTCTCCAGCGCCGGTTTCACCCTGGCGCCGGAGAAACGCCGGATCGGCATGGTGTTTCAGGATTACGCGCTGTTCCCGCACCTGAGCGTGGCCGACAACATCGCCTTCGGCATCCGCAAGCACCCGAACAAGGCGCGCGTGGTCGAAGAATTGCTGGAACTGGTCAATCTGAAAAACCTCGGCAAGCGCTTTCCGCACGAGCTGTCCGGCGGTCAGCAACAGCGTGTCGCCCTCGCCCGCGCCCTGGCGCCGGAACCGCAGTTGCTGCTGCTCGACGAGCCGTTCTCCAACCTCGATGGCGAGTTGCGCCGCAAGCTCAGCCATGAGGTGCGCGACATTCTCAAGGCCCGTGGCACCAGTGCGATTCTGGTCACCCACGATCAGGAAGAAGCCTTTGCCGTCAGCGATCACGTTGGTGTGTTCAAGGAAGGTCGGCTGGAACAGTGGGACACGCCCTACAACCTCTATCACGAACCGGCGACGCCATATGTCGCCAGTTTCATCGGTCAGGGCTATTTCATTCGCGGCCAGCTCGTCACCCCGGAATCGGTGCAGACCGAGCTGGGTGAACTGCGCGGCAACCGTGCTTACACCTGGCCGATTGGCGGCGCGGTGGATGTGCTGTTGCGTCCGGATGACATTGTTTACGCGCCGGACAGCGCGTTGCAGGCGCAGATTGTCGGCAAGACATTTCTCGGCGCGGCGACCTTGTATCGCCTGCAACTGCCGACCGGCGCGCAGCTGGAATCGATCTTCCCCAGCCATGCCGATCATCTGGTTGGCGCGCAGGTCGGGATTCGCGTAGCGGCGGATCACCTGGTGCTGTTCCAGGCTTCGGGGAGCACTGCGGCACAGATTCCGGCGGTGGAAAACGGCGTCCGTCGATTCAGCACCAGCCTCTGATCTGCACTGGATAAAAAATTGTGGGAGCGAGCCTGCTCGCGAATGCGGTGTTTCAGTCGCCGAAGATGTTGACTGAAACACCGCATTCGCGAGCAGGCTCGCTCCCACAGTTGGTATTGCCTCAGCCTAAAAACAGGGTACCGCTGGCCACCAGCGTCGCATTGCCGCCAATCTTCACCCGCTCACCTTCCAGCCGACAGAACAACTCCCCGCCCCGCGCCGAGCGCTGGCACGCGGTCAGGTTCGATTTGCCCAGACGTTTGGCCCAGTACGGAATCAGGCTGCAATGGGTCGAGCCGGTCACCGGGTCTTCATTGATACCGATGGCCGGGGCGAAATAGCGCGAGACGAAGTCATGCTGGTTGCCACGCGCGGTGACAATTGCGCCCAGCCATGGCAGTTTCGCCAGCGCCGCCATGTCCGGTTGGCAGTCGAGCACGGCCTGTTCCGAGTCCAGCACCACGAACAGCTCGTTGGAGCCGAGCACATCAACCGCCTCGACACCGAGCGCCCGCTCGACGTCCAGCGTCACGCCGATTTCCGACGGCACGATGGTCGGGAAATCCAGCCACAAGCGGTCGCCTTCACGGCTGACACTCAAAGGGCCGGACTTGCAGGTGAAGTCGATGCGCTCGGCGCTTTCCTGATAAATTTCGAACAGCACAAATGCGCTGGCCAGGGTCGCATGCCCGCACAGCGGCACTTCGGTGGTCGGGGTGAACCAGCGGATATGCCAGGCCTGACCTTCGCGCACCAGAAACGCAGTCTCCGCCAAGTTGTGTTCGGCGGCGATCTTCTGCATCAAGTCATCGGCCAGCCAGCTGTCGAGCCGATAGACCATCGCCGGGTTGCCACTGAACGGCCGATCACTGAACGCGTCGACCTGATGAAACGCAAGCTGCATGATTTTCTCCCTGAATTGGTCGACCGAGCATGCAACGGCGGGCCGGATCAGTGCCAGTGACAGAAGCGCAATTTTTTCTTCATACAGCCGGCGCGACTATTACGCCCGGCCGATATCGGCGAACTGCGCCTGGGTGTGCTCGGCCAGCACCGCAGGCGCCAGCTCCACTTCCAGTCCTCGCCGCCCGGCGCTCACATAGATAGTCGCAAACTCCTGAGCGGAATTGTCGATGAAGGTGCGCAGGCGTTTCTTCTGCCCGAGCGGGCTGATGCCGCCCAACAGGTAGCCGGTTGAACGTTGCGCGGCAGCCGGGTCAGCCATTTCGGCTTTCTTCACTCCAGCGGCATGGGCCAGGCCCTTGAGGTCGAGCGTTCCGACGACCGGCACCACTGCCACCAGCAGTTCGCCTTTTTCAGTGGCGGCCAGCAAGGTTTTGAACACTTGCGCTGGTTCGAGCCCGAGCTTCTCCGCTGCCTCCAGCCCGTAGGACGCGGCCTTCGGATCATGTTCGTAACTGTGCACGCGATGTTCGGCACGAACTTTTTTCAACAAGTCCAACGCTGGTGTCATGGCAGCTCCGGGTTCGGCAGTCTTTGAAAAACCTGCGGCCGATTCTAGGTCATCGTTGGGCAAAAGGCTCTATTCCAAGCCGCGAATCCCGTGGCTTCGCGCTGCATTCAAGCTGTTCGCGGCGCTGGTCATTCACGCGGCGAATAGTTTTATTGTGACCGACGGTTCACTTTCGACCTTTGACAGGTTTGTTTCTTGTCTATATTTTTTCGAATCTGAATAATGTAAGAATCATGCTCCGCGCAGTACCCAGCAGTAACCCGGGAACCGAATGGGGATTCCGACCCGGTGAAGATCGCGCCCTGCTCCGTTGGCAAGGCGCTACACAAGAAAAAGAACCGAGGTTTTCAATGACAGCTGCTTTACCGCAACCATCGCTTTCCGGCCAATGCATGGCCGAATTCCTGGGCACCGCCCTTCTGATCTTCTTCGGCACCGGTTGTGTCGCCGCGCTCAAAGTCGCGAGCGCCAGCTTCGGCCTGTGGGAAATCAGCATCATCTGGGGCGTCGGCGTGAGCATGGCGATCTACCTCACCGCCGGGGTTTCCGGCGCGCACCTGAACCCGGCCGTGAGCATCGCTCTGGCAATCTTCGCTGACTTCGAAAAGCGCAAACTGCCGTTCTACATCCTTTCGCAAATTGCCGGCGCCTTCTGCGGCGCGTTGCTGGTCTACACGCTCTACAGCAATCTGTTCTTCGATTACGAACAAACCCACCAGATGGTTCGTGGCTCGGCCGCCAGCCTGGAATTGGCCTCCGTGTTCTCCACCTACCCGAACCCGGTGCTGTCGACGGCGCAGGCATTTCTGGTCGAGATGATCATCACCGCGATCCTGATGGGCGTGATCATGGCCCTGACCGATGACAACAACGGCCTGCCACGCGGCCCGATGGCGCCGCTGCTGATCGGTTTGCTGATTGCCGTGATCGGCAGTGCGATGGGTCCGCTGACCGGTTTCGCGATGAACCCTGCGCGTGACTTCGGTCCGAAACTGATGACTTTCTTTACCGGTTGGGGTGAAATTTCCTTCACTGGCGGCCGAGATATTCCGTATTTCCTGATTCCGATTTTTGCACCGATTGTCGGTGCCTGCCTCGGCGCTGCTGGGTATCGCGGGCTCATCGCCCGTCACCTGACCGGCGCCACACCTGCTACAAAGGATGCAGAACCGGCCATTGACGGCAAACCAAGAACTTCTTGAAACAGTCGGCGCCGGCTCCTGCCCATCCGAGCCGGCGCCACGGCCCACTCTCGTTTTTTTCGTCCAAGGCAATCGACATGACCGACATTCAGAACAAGAACTACATCATTGCCCTTGATCAGGGTACGACCAGTTCGCGCGCGATCATCTTCGACCGCGACGCGAACGTGGTCTGCACCGCGCAGCGCGAATTCGTTCAGCATTACCCGCAAGCCGGTTGGGTCGAGCATGACCCGATGGAAATTTTTGCCACCCAGAGCGCGGTGATGGTTGAGGCGCTGGCCCAGGCCGGCCTGCATCACGACCAGGTCGCCGCCATCGGTATCACCAATCAGCGTGAAACCACCGTGGTCTGGGACAAGACCACCGGCCGTCCGGTCTATAACGCAATCGTCTGGCAGTGCCGCCGCAGCACCGAGATCTGCCAGCAGCTCAAGCGCGATGGTCATGAAGACTACATCCGCGACACCACCGGCCTGGTCACCGACCCGTACTTCTCCGGCACCAAACTGAAGTGGATCCTCGACAACGTCGAAGGCAGCCGCGAGCGTGCGCGCAACGGCGAGCTGCTGTTCGGCACCGTCGATAGCTGGCTGATCTGGAAATTCACCGGCGGCAAGGTGCACGTCACCGACTACACCAACGCCTCGCGCACCATGCTCTTCAACATTCACTCGCTGGAGTGGGATTCGAAGATGCTGGAGATCCTCGACATCCCGCGCGAGATGCTCCCGGAAGTCAAAGCTTCCTCGGAAATCTACGGCCGCACCAAGAGCGGCATCGCCATCGGCGGTATCGCCGGCGACCAGCAGGCAGCACTGTTCGGCCAGATGTGCGTGGAGCCTGGCCAAGCGAAAAACACCTACGGCACCGGTTGCTTCCTGCTGATGAACACCGGCGACAAAGCGGTGAAATCCCAGCACGGCATGCTTACCACCATCGCCTGCGGCCCGCGCGGCGAAGTGGCTTATGCTCTGGAAGGCGCCGTGTTCAACGGCGGTTCGACCGTGCAATGGCTGCGCGATGAACTGAAAATCGTCAACGACGCCCACGACACCGAATACTTTGCCAACAAGGTCAAGGACAGCAACGGCGTGTATCTGGTGCCGGCGTTTACCGGCCTTGGCGCACCGTACTGGGACCCGTATGCCCGTGGCGCGCTGTTCGGCCTGACGCGCGGCGTACGCGTCGATCACATCATCCGCGCCGCACTGGAATCGATCGCCTACCAGACCCGCGACGTACTCGACGCCATGCAACAGGACTCCGGCGAACGCCTCAAGGCCCTGCGTGTGGACGGCGGCGCGGTGGCGAACAACTTCCTCATGCAGTTCCAGGCCGACATCCTCGGCACTCAGGTGGAGCGCCCGCAAATGCGCGAAACCACCGCACTCGGCGCTGCCTATCTGGCCGGCCTGGCCTGCGGCTTCTGGGGCAGCCTGGAAGAACTGCGCGGCAAAGCAGTGATCGAGCGCGAGTTCGAACCGAGCCTGGACGAAGTCGAGAAAGAGAAACTCTACAAAGGCTGGAAAAAAGCCGTCAGCCGCACCCGTGACTGGGCGCGCGAGGACGCTGAATAAGCCAGCCTTGAGTTACACATAGGCATCTAACTGGTCGGGAGCGGATTCCTGCGGCATCATGGGCAAATTTTGCTTGGCAGCCCAAAGGAAGCCCCATGAATCTGCCTCCCCGTCAGCAGCAAATCCTCGAGCTGGTCCGCGAACGCGGCTATGTCAGCATCGAGGAGATGGCCACACTGTTCGTTGTCACCCCGCAAACCATCCGCCGCGACATCAATCAGCTCGCGGAAGCCAATCTGCTGCGTCGCTACCACGGTGGCGCCGCGTACGATTCCAGTGTCGAAAACACCGCGTATGCGATGCGCGCCGATCAGATGCGCGACGAAAAGCAACGCATCGGCGAAGCCATCGCCGCACAGATCCCCGATCACGCCTCGCTGTTCATCAATATCGGTACCACCACCGAATCGATCGCCCGCGCCCTGCTCAATCACAGTCACCTGAAAATCATCACCAACAACCTGCACGTCGCCTCGATGCTCAGCGCCAAGGATGATTTCGATGTGCTGCTGACCGGCGGCAATGTAAGGCGGGACGGCGGTGTGGTCGGTCAGGCGAGTGTGGATTTCATCAATCAGTTCAAGGTCGATTTCGCCTTGGTCGGGATCAGCGGCATCGATGAGGACGGCAGCCTGCTCGACTTCGATTATCAGGAAGTTCGCGTTTCCCAAGCGATCATTGCCAATGCGCGGCAGGTGATTCTGGCGGCGGACTCGAGCAAGTTCGGGCGTAACGCGATGATTCGACTGGGGCCGATCAGCCTGATCGATTGCCTGGTCACCGATCAGCAGCCGGTACCGGCGCTGACGCAGTTGTTGAGTCAGCACAAGATTCGCTTGGAAGTCGTCTAGTTGCTTGTTCCCACGCTCCGCGTGGGAATGCCGCCCGGGACGCTCTGCGTCCCCTTTCAAAAGCCGACGCAGAGCGTCGGTGAATGCATTCCCACGCAGAGCATGGGAACGATCGGTTAACGCCCTCCGCGCCCCTCGCGCGCACTTCGTGTTCGAAAATTTTCCTTTCTCTGCCCTTCGATGAGTTTTTTCAATCGAACGCGACTGGCTGCGCGCGTGTTTATGGGCTACCATTTTCGCAAATGAACATTAATGTTCGATTTCCAAGACATAAAACCAAAAGAACCGAGGCCAGCCGATGTCCACCTCTACCTTGCGTACGCCCCCTCTCTCCGAGATCTATGACGTTGCCGTGATTGGCGGCGGGATCAACGGCGTAGGGATCGCAGCGGATGCCGCCGGTCGCGGTCTTTCGGTGTTCCTTTGCGAAAAAGACGACCTGGCCAGCCACACCTCGTCGGCCAGCAGCAAGCTGATCCACGGTGGCCTGCGCTATCTGGAGCATTACGAATTCCGTCTGGTGCGCGAAGCGCTGGCTGAGCGTGAAGTGCTGCTGGCGAAAGCGCCGCACATCGTCAAACCGATGCGTTTCGTCCTGCCACACCGCCCGCACCTGCGGCCGGCGTGGATGATTCGTGCCGGCCTGTTCCTTTATGACAACCTCGGCAAGCGCGAAAAACTGCCGGGTTCGAAAAGCCTGAAGTTCGGCGCCGACAGCGCGCTGAAAAGCGAAATCAAGAAAGGCTTCGAATACTCCGACTGCTGGGTCGATGACGCCCGCCTCGTGGTCCTGAACGCCATGGCCGCCCGCGAAAAAGGCGCCCACGTGCACACCCAGACCCGCTGTGTCAGTGCCCGCCGCACCAAAGGTTTGTGGCATCTGCATCTGGAGCGCGCCGACGGCAGCCTGTTTTCGATCACCGCCAAAGCCCTGGTCAACGCCGCCGGTCCGTGGGTGGCGAAGTTCATTCGTGACGACCTGAAGATGGAATCGCCGTACGGCATTCGCCTGATCCAGGGCAGCCACATCATCGTGCCGAAACTGTATGAAGGCGAACATGCGCACATTCTGCAAAACGAAGATCAACGCATCGTTTTCACCATTCCGTACCTGAACCACTTCACCCTGATCGGCACCACCGACCGCGAGTACACCGGCGACCCGGGGAAAGTGGCGATCACCGAGGGCGAAACCGATTACGTGCTGAAAGTGGTCAACGCCCACTTCAAGAAGCAGCTGAGCCGCGAAGACATTGTGCACAGCTACTCGGGCGTTCGCCCGCTGTGCAACGACGAATCCGACAACCCGTCGGCAGTGACCCGCGATTACACCTTGGCGCTGTCGGGCAGTACCGAAGAAGCGCCGCTGCTGTCGGTGTTCGGCGGCAAGCTGACTACCTATCGCAAACTTGCCGAGTCGGCGATGGCGCAATTGATGCCGTTCTTCACCCAGATGCGCCCGAGCTGGACCGCGACCGCCACCCTGCCCGGCGGCGAAGACATGACCACGCCAGAGGCGCTGAGCGCGCGAATTCGCGACAAATTCGATTTCGTCCCGACTGAAATCGCCCGGCGCTGGGCCGTCACCTACGGCAGCCGCACCTGGCGCATGCTCGAAGGCGTAGAAAGCCTGGCCGACATGGGCGAACACATCGGCGGCGGGCTCTACACCCGCGAAGTCGATTATTTGTGCAGCGAAGAGTGGGCGACCACGGCGCACGACATCCTGTGGCGCCGTACCAAGCTAGGCTTGTTCACCACAGCGGAGGAGCAGCAGAAGCTCGCGACGTATCTGGGCAAGGTTGAGCAGAATCGGAAGATCGAAGCGGCTTGATCTCACCGTTCAAATGAAAGCCCCTGAATCGAGAGATTCAGGGGCTTTTTTGTACCTTCGGCAATACCCTGTCCATTGTGAAAGTGAGCCTGCAAGGAATTCATTCGGTTTTCCGAACGCGACTCCACAGTCGATTCGGTTAACCGGATCTCATCTTCAACAAATTACCGCCATAAAACTTTAATAACGTTATAAAACAACCGCTTAACTGACTTCGACTGCTCTGGCACGAGTCATGCTCTACACTCTCTCGACGAATGCCTGCTGTGCCGACACTTCAGGAGCCGTCAGGCATTCGAAGCACAAAAAGGGCCGACAAACTGGCTCCATAAAAAAAACAATGTCGAGGAAAATTTGATGCGCATCGTTCCCCATATCCTGGGCGCAGCCATTGCTGCCGCTCTGATCAGCACGCCAGTTTTCGCCGCCGAGCTCACCGGCACCCTGAAGAAAATCAAAGAGTCCGGTGTCATCACCCTGGGCCACCGTGACGCCTCCATTCCGTTCTCCTACATCGCTGATGCGTCCGGCAAGCCGGTTGGCTACTCGCACGATATCCAGCTGAAGATCGTCGAAGCGATCAAGAAAGACCTCGACCTGCCGAACCTGCAAGTCAAATACAACCTCGTTACCTCGCAGACCCGTATCCCGCTGGTGCAGAACGGCACCGTGGACGTCGAGTGCGGTTCGACCACCAACAACGTCGAGCGTCAGCAGCAGGTCGACTTCTCCGTCGGCATCTTCGAAATCGGTACCCGTCTGCTGTCCAAGAAAGACTCCAAGTACAAGGATTTCGACGATCTGAAAGGCAAGAACGTCGTGACCACCGCCGGTACCACTTCCGAGCGCATCCTCAAGGCGATGAACGCCGACAAGCAGATGGGCATGAACGTCATCTCCGCCAAAGACCACGGCGAGTCCTTCCAGATGCTGGAATCGGGCCGGGCCGTTGCCTTCATGATGGACGACGCGCTGCTGGCCGGCGAAGCCGCCAAGGCCAAGAAAGCCGCCGATTGGGAAGTGACCGGCACGCCACAGTCGTATGAAATCTACGGCTGCATGATGCGCAAAGGCGACGAGCCGTTCAAAAAGGCTGTGGATGACGCGATCAAGGCCACCTACGCTTCGGGCGAAATCAACAAGATCTACGAGAAGTGGTTCATGCAGCCGATTCCGCCAAAAGGCCTGAACCTGAACTTCCCGATGAGCGACGAGCTCAAGACCCTGATCGCCAATCCGACCGACAAAGCGGCTGACGACAAGAAGTCCTGATTTTCTGACTAACCTTATCCCCTGAGGAGGCGCCTGCCTTTTCAGGGGATGGTCACTCCCTGCTGGCATTTTTCTGGAAACACTCGAACCGGTGGCTGTCGAGCCGATCGCGTGTGCCCGGTCTTTGAAAAAAGACTGGGGAGGGAACGGAGTTCCCCAGGCGGGCACTTGTACATCGATCGAATCGAGGGGAGACCCTAATGAATTACAACTGGGACTGGGGCGTGTTCTTCAAGTCCACCGGCGTGGGCAGCGAGACCTATCTCGACTGGTTCATCTCCGGTCTGGGCTGGACCATCGCCATCGCCGTCGTGGCGTGGATCATCGCCCTGCTGCTCGGCTCGCTGCTGGGCATCATGCGCACCGTGCCGAACCGCATCGTATCGGGCATCGCGACCTGCTACGTCGAGCTGTTCCGTAACGTGCCGCTGCTGGTGCAGCTGTTCATCTGGTACTTCCTGGTGCCCGATCTGCTGCCGCCGGATCTGCAGGAGTGGTACAAGCAGGACCTCAACCCGACTACTTCGGCCTACCTGAGCGTTGTCGTCTGCCTCGGTCTGTTCACCGCCGCCCGTGTCTGCGAGCAAGTGCGCACCGGTATCCAGGCACTGCCTCGGGGTCAGGAATCCGCCGCCCGCGCGATGGGTTTCAAGCTGCCGCAGATCTACTGGAACGTGCTGCTGCCCCAGGCCTACCGGATCATCATTCCACCGCTCACCTCGGAATTCCTCAACGTATTCAAGAACTCCTCCGTGGCGTCCCTGATCGGTTTGATGGAATTGCTGGCGCAGACCAAACAGACCGCCGAGTTCTCGGCCAACCTGTTCGAAGCGTTCACCCTGGCAACGCTGATCTATTTCACCCTCAACATGAGCCTGATGCTGCTGATGCGCCTGGTCGAGAAGAAAGTCGCGGTGCCCGGCCTGATCTCCGTGGGGGGTAAATAATGGAATTCGATTTCAGTGGCATCGTCCCGGCCATTCCCGGTTTGTGGAACGGCATGGTGATGACCCTCAAACTGATGGCCATGGGCGTGATCGGCGGGATGATTCTCGGCACGATCCTCGCGCTGTGCCGTCTGTCGCACAACAAGCTGCTGTCGAGCATCGCTGGCGCCTACGTCAACTATTTCCGCTCGATTCCGCTGCTGCTGGTGATCACCTGGTTCTACCTGGCAGTGCCGTTCGTGCTGCGCTGGATCACCGGTGAAGACACGCCGATCGGTGCGTTCACCTCGTGCGTCGTGGCGTTCATGATGTTCGAAGCGGCGTACTTCTGCGAAATCGTCCGGGCCGGTGTGCAGTCGATTTCCAAGGGCCAGATGGGTGCCGCGCAAGCGCTGGGCATGAACTACGGACAGATGATGCGCCTGATCATCCTGCCGCAGGCGTTCCGCAAGATGACCCCGCTGCTGCTGCAGCAGAGCATCATCCTGTTCCAGGACACCTCGCTGGTCTACACCGTGGGCCTGGTGGACTTCCTCAACGCCTCGCGCGCCAGCGGCGACATCATCGGCCGCTCCAATGAGTTCCTGATTTTCGCCGGTCTCGTGTACTTCATCATCAGCTTCGCCGCCTCGCGGTTGGTCAAGCGTCTGCAAAAAAGGTTCGCCGTATGATCTCTATCAAAAACATCAACAAGTGGTATGGGGACTTCCAGGTGCTGACTGATTGCAGCACCGAGGTCAAGAAAGGCGAAGTGATCGTGGTCTGCGGCCCGTCGGGTTCAGGCAAGTCGACGCTGATCAAGTGCGTCAACGCCCTGGAACCGTTCCAGAAAGGCGACGTTGTGGTTGACGGCACGTCGATCGCCGATCCGAAAACCAACCTGCCGAAACTGCGTTCGCGCGTGGGCATGGTGTTCCAGCATTTCGAGCTGTTCCCGCACCTGACCATCACCGAAAACCTGACCATCGCGCAGATCAAGGTGCTTGGCCGCAGCAAGGAAGAGGCGACCAAAAAGGGTCTGCAACTGCTCGAGCGCGTAGGTTTGTCGGCGCACGCCCACAAGCATCCGGGGCAACTGTCCGGCGGTCAGCAACAGCGTGTGGCGATTGCCCGTGCGCTGGCGATGGACCCGATCGTCATGCTGTTCGACGAACCGACCTCGGCGCTCGACCCGGAAATGGTCAATGAAGTGCTCGACGTCATGGTGCAGCTGGCCCACGAAGGCATGACCATGATGTGCGTGACCCACGAAATGGGCTTCGCCCGTAAAGTGGCGGACCGGGTGATCTTCATGGACCAGGGCAAGATCATCGAAGACTGCCCGAAAGAGGAATTCTTCGGCGACATCAGCGCCCGCTCCGAACGCGCGCAGCACTTCCTCGAGAAAATCCTGCAGCACTAAAAGCAACACACCCGCACCCTGTCTGTGGGGTGCGGGCAGCCTGACAATGAGATCCCCTGTGGCGAGGGGATTTATCCCCGTCCGGCTGCGCAGCAGTCGTAAAACCTGTGCATGCGGTCTTTCAGTTAAACCGCAGTGATGGTTTTGGGGCCGCTTCGCGGCCCAACGGGGATAAATCCCCTCGCCACAGGCACAAACAAGTGTTGTGGTTGACCCAAGGCATCTGTGATGAAATGCGACCCCACTCTTTATCGCGCTGCAGAGCCATCACTTGCCGTGAAGCCCCGTCTGATCCGTCATCTGTTCCTGCCGCCACTGATCATCGCCCTGATGGTCGGGCTGGGTTTTATCGGCTTCTGGACCAGTGAACACTTCGGCATCCGCAGCCTCGGCGAGAACGGCCAGCGTCAGCTGGAACTGCACGCCCGCGCGGTCGAAAGCGAGATCAGCAAATACACCTACCTGCCCAGCCTGCTGGAACTCGAAACCAGTGTGCCGCAGTTGCTGGCCGACCCGACCCCGGAGCACCGGCAGACGGTCAACGATTACCTCGAAGGCCTGAACCGCCGCAGCCGCAGCCGGGCCATCTACGTGATGGACACCACCGGCCGGGTCATGGCCACCAGCAACTGGCGCGATGTCGACAGTTATCTGGGTGAAGACTTGTCCTTCCGCGCCTATTTCAAGGACGCCGTGCGCGGCCAGCCCGGGCGCTTCTATGGCATCGGCAGCACCAATGGTGAACCCGGTTACTACCTTGCCCACGGCCTCGAAGAGCACGGCAAGATCATCGGTGTCGCGGTGGTCAAGGTGCGTCTGGAAGCCATGGAAGAGCGTTGGCAACGGGCGCGTCTGGAAGCGTTCGTCAGCGATGAGAACGGCATCATCATTCTCTCCAGCGATCCCGCCAGGCGGCTGAAATCGGTAATTCCGCTGAGCGACGAGGTCAAGGAAAAACTCGCCCGCAGCCTGCAGTACTACTGGTTTCCACTCAACGAACTGCAACCGCTGGCCCGCGAGACACTGGCCGAAGGCGTGGAGAAACTGACCTTCCCGGCCAACAGCGAATTGCAGCCCGACGAAGACGACATCAGCTATCTGGCGCAAACCCGACTGCTGAGTGACACGCCGTGGAATTTCACCCTGCTCACGCCGCTGCAGGACCTGCGCCGCGAAGCGATCAATCAAGGCATTCTGGTGGCGGTAGCGTTCGCCCTGTTCGCCTTCCTGCTGATTGCCTGGAACGAGCGGCGCAAGGTCCTCGCCACCCGCCTCGCCGCCCGCGAAGCGTTGCAGGAAGCCAACAGCCAACTCGAACGTCGGATTACCGAACGCACCGCCGATCTGCGCGCCAGCAACGAACGCCTGAAGAGTCAGATCCGCGAGCGCCGCCAGGCCGAAGAGACGTTGCGCCGCGCTCAGGATGAACTGGTGCAGGCCGGCAAACTCGCCGCCATCGGCCAGATGTCGACCAGCATTGCCCATGAACTGAACCAGCCGCTGGCGGCGATGCGCACGCTGTCGGGCAACACCGTGCGCTTTCTCGAGCGCGGCCAGCTCGACGTCGCCAGCACCAACCTCAAGACCATCAACGACCTGATCGACCGCATGGGCCGGATCACCGCCAGCCTGCGTTCGTTTGCCCGGCGCGGCGACAACAAGGGTCAGGCCAGTCTCGGCAAAGCCGTCGACGCCGCCTTGCAAGTGCTCGGCGCGCGCGTGGAAAACACCGCGCTGCAGATTCACCGGCAGTTTGCCGATGTGCAGCTGCTGATCGATCAGACCCGCCTCGAACAGATCCTCGTCAACCTGATCGGCAACGCCCTCGACGCCATGCACGCGCAACCGCAGCCGCAGCTGTGGCTGGAGGGTGAAGAATTCAACGGCAAGTATCGCTTGCGGGTGCGTGACAATGGCCACGGCATCGACGCCGAAGCGCGCAAGCATCTGTTCGAACCGTTCTTCACCACCAAGCCCGGCGAGCAAGGCCTGGGACTGGGCCTGACCCTGTCCGCCAGCCTCGCCGCCGCCACCGGCGGGCACCTGGGCGTTGAACACCCGGCCGGCGGTGGCACTACTTTCGTCCTCAGTTTACCGTTGGTAAGCCCTCTTTCTGCCGAGCCAATATGAACCCTGAACTCAGTGTGCTGATTGTCGAAGATGACCCCCATGTGCTGCTCGGCTGCCAACAGGCGCTGACCCTCGAAGACATTCCGTGCATCGGCGTCGGCAGTGCCGAAGAAGCGCTAGCGCAGGTCGGCGACAACTTTGCCGGCATCGTCATCAGCGACATCCGCCTGCCGGGCATCGATGGCCTGGAATTGCTCACCCGCCTCAAGCAGCGTGATCGCAGCCTGCCGGTAGTGCTGATCACCGGCCACGGCGACATTTCCATGGCCGTCGGCGCGATGCAGAAAGGCGCTTACGATTTCATGGAAAAACCGTTCTCGCCGGAACGCCTGGTCGATGTCGCGCGACGGGCGCTGGAGCAACGCAGCCTCGCCCGCGAGGTTTCCTCGTTGCGTCGGCAACTGGCTGAACGCGACTCCCTTGAAGGGCGGATCATCGGCCGTTCACCAGCGATGCAGAATCTGCGCGAACTGATCGCCAACGTCGCCGACACTTCGGCCAACGTCTTGATCGAAGGCGAGACCGGCACCGGCAAGGAGCTGGTCGCCCGTTGCCTGCACGATTTCAGTCGGCGCCACAGCAAACAGTTCGTCGCGCTGAACTGCGGCGGCCTGCCGGAAAACCTTTTTGAAAGCGAGATCTTCGGCCACGAAGCCAACGCCTTCACCGGCGCCGGCAAACGCCGCATCGGCAAGATCGAGCATGCCGACGGCGGTACGCTGTTCCTCGACGAAGTGGAAAGCATGCCGCTGCCATTGCAGATCAAGTTGCTGCGCGTATTGCAGGAACGCACCCTCGAACGGCTCGGCTCGAACCAGAGTGTGGCGGTGGATTGCCGGGTGATTGCGGCGACCAAATCCGACCTCGATGAGTCAAGCAAGGCCGGCGAGTTTCGCAGCGACTTGTACTACCGCCTCAACGTCGTGACCCTGGAATTGCCACCGCTGCGCGAACGCCGCGAAGACATCCTGCAACTGTTCGAACACTTCACCCAGCAATCGGCGCTGCGCTTCGACCGCGCGCTGCCGGAGCTGGACAACCAGACCCTGTCGAACCTGATGAGCCACGACTGGCCGGGCAACGTGCGCGAACTGCGCAACGTCGCCGAACGCTTCGCCCTCGGCCTGCCGGCCTTCAAGAAGTCCGGGGCCAGCGCCGGCCAGGGTCTGGCGTTTGCCGAAGCGGTGGAAGCGTTCGAGCGCAATCTGCTGGTCGACGCCTTGCAACGCAGCGGCGGCAACCTGACCCAGGCCAGCCAGGAACTGGGCATGGCCAAGACCACGCTGTTCGACAAAGTCAAAAAGTACGGGCTGAGCCACTGATGGATCTGATTCTCAAAGCCGCGATCGGCGCGGCAGTGGTACTGATCCTCGCGGCACTGTCCAAGACCAGAAACTACTACATCGCCGGCCTGGTGCCGCTGTTCCCGACCTTTGCCCTGATTGCCCACTACATCGTCGGCAAAGGCCGCTCGGTCGACGATCTGAAGACCACGATCGTGTTCGGCATGTGGTCGATCATTCCCTACTTCGTGTATCTGGCGACGCTGTATGTGATGGTCGACCGCATGCGCTTGGAAGCATCGCTGGCCGTCGCGGCGGTGGCGTGGCTGATGGCGGCGACGGTATTGGTGAGCGTGTGGGTCAGGCTGCATGCCTGAACCCACGCGCATCTGCCTCTAGCGACCGTAGACTCGGGCCAGTTGCGCGGACGACAAGGCATCCTCGAACGGCACCGGCACTGACTTCACCGCACCGTAGAGATTGCGGTAGCGCCAGTAGTTGCCGTTCTGCGCCAGTTGATAACCGCGCTCGACCACGCGCTGGCCGTCGAGCACGTAACGCAGGGTTTCCTGCGCGGCGGGCGGTGGCGTCGGTTGCATCAGGTCGGCGCTCAACACGCGCATGGATTCATCAATGCATTCATCCAGCACGGCGGTGACCTTGGCCAGGTCGAGGGCGCCGTCGTCGATGCATTGCTTGCCGCAACGACGAATCGGCTGACTGGCCACTTCGATGCGCATGCGGTACAGCGGCAAGCCGGCGATATCCTGCAATTGCACCTGATTGACCAGCACAAAACTGCCGCGATCGGGCGTCAGCATCAGCTTCGGTTCGATCAGCAAGCGTGCCGTCACCGCACCTGCCCCCTGCTTGAATCCGGACACCTGCGACGCCGCCTGAAAACGCTGTTGCAAGCGCTCCTGCAACGGCACGCCAGCGAGCAGGTCGGCCAGCGGCCGCGATTCGTTCAGCGCGGCTTTTTCGGCATCGCGCTGTAACGTACCGGAACCCATTTGCGTGTTGATCAGGCTGGCCACCAGAATCCCCGCCAGCCCAGCGCCCGCGCCGGAGCTCGACACCAGTGTGTAGCTGGAATTGGCCGCGTTCACTGCCGCCTTGCTGTCGATCACCGTGCTGGCGCCGACGAATTCCGCCGGCAGTTGCACGTCGACCTTGAGCCCGTGAGCCTGCACATAGCTCATCGCCGCCTGATCCTTGAAACCGGCCTCGGGTGCCGGTTTCTGCGCACAGCCAGGCAACGCCAGCAGCGAGATCACCGCAATGGTCAGCGCCAGACGTTTCATTGCGCGAACGGGGCGATCATTTGCTGCCGGCTGTTATCCATCGCCTGATAAAACGCGTTGGACAGGTTGGTGTAGGACGGCTCGTCCCACTCGCCTTGCGCGGCTTGCACAGCGGCGAATGGCTGGTACCACAAGAGTTTGTTGTCCGACAGATCAATCACCATGCCCTGGCCGCCGACCTGGGCCATCGGCACGCTGGTGGGCACGATGCTGTAGTAGCTGCGGGTGGCACCGGTGGCATAAATCGACACCAGCAGCAGACGGTCGATGCCGTGGGCGGCTTTCATCGGCGACAGGTCCTTGGTCATGTAACCCTCGCGGAAATCGACTTCCTTGAAGGTCTTCAGATCGACCTTTTCATCAATGCGCTTGGCCTTGTAGCCCTTGGCCTGCAGCTTGGCGACGATGGCGTCGGGCAGGGTTTCCAGATCGCGCACTTGCCAGGTTTCGACGTTGGCGCTGAGCTTGCTGTTGACGCCGGCATTAATGGCGTAATCGAGGATGCCCTGATTGCCGGTCAGCGCCAGCACTGGCGACGGTACGACGGTAATGGCCACACCGATGGTCGGCTCTTTGGCATCCCAGAACTGTTTGTCCAGGGCCACGGGCGGTTGCACATGGGCGCAGCCGGTGAGAGTCAGTACGGCGAGCAGAGCCAGCGCGGCCCATTGACGTGTAGCGCGAAAAATCATGGATCAAGTCCCTATGTCTGAAAACGTTCCTGCGCCTTATCGGCAACAACGCGGCAAACAATAGTGGCACATTGATATTTTTTTGGCGACAGGATGCTGGCGCACTCTTACAGCAGATTGTTCGGCGCCGCCGGATCGACCTGCGCCCAATGCGAAGTATCCTCGCGATGCGCCTGCAGATACGGCAGCACCGCCGCCAGCAACGGTTCCTTGAACGCCTCCTGAAAGCGATGCGCCAGCCCCGGAATCAGTTTCAACTGACTGCCCTGAATGTGCGCCGCCAGATGTACGCCGTGCATCACCGGCAGCAGCGGATCGGCAGTGCCATGCACCACTAGCGTCGGCACGCGCAGTTGATTGAGCAAAGCCACGCGACTGGGTTCGGCAAGTATCGCCATGATTTGCCGTTTGACGCCTTCGGGGTTGAATGCACGGTCGTAGGACGCCGCCGCCTGTTGCAGCAAGGCCTGACGATCATCCGTCACCGCCGGGCTACCGAGTGCCGCGAGCAGATCGGCCTGTTGCTCCAGCGCCACTTCGCGGTTCGGCGCGCCCCGCCGCGAGAGCAACTGCACCAGCGCGGCACTCGGCGCCGGCAGGCCTTCAGCGCCGGAAGTGGTCATGATCAGCGTCAGGCTTTCCACCCGCTGCGGCGCCATCGCCGCCATGTGCTGGGCGATCATCCCGCCCATGCTCGCGCCGAGCACGTGGAATTGCTCAACCTTCAGCGCGGTCATCAAGCCCAGCGCATCGTCGGCCATGTCAGTCAGGCTGTAAGGGGCCGAGACCGGCAGACCGAGTTTGTAACGCAGCACTTCGAAGGTCAGATTGGCCTCGATCGGCGCCTGCCGCCAGGTCGACAATCCGACGTCGCGGTTGTCATAGCGGATCACCCGGAAACCCTGCTGGCACAAAGCGACAACCACTTCATCCGGCCAGTGAATCAACTGCCCACCCAGGCCCATGACCAGCAACAGCGCCGGGTCCGATGCGCGGCCGATACTTTGATAGGCAAGACTGACCTGCGCCAGCTCGGCGTGCTCGGTCGGCACGTTGACATCGCAGCGTCCGGCTGCAAACGAGCCGGCCCCGAACAAAAGCGCGGCCAACGCGGCCGCGACTGAAAACAATCTCTTGAACATGAAAAACACCAAAACCCAGCACCCCAGTAGAGCGCGAGTCTGATGAAGTTCGTACAAGCGCGCTGCCACAGTTGCATGACAGTTTGATGAAGAGTGCCGAGCGGTCGGCTGTCGATTGCATCGCCGGATCCTGGCCGGCAGATCGACAAAGCCAACGTCATGAGACAAACTCACCTTCCCCGCATTCGTCACAAGTTTTCTTCATGGAGCCCCGCCGGTGCTTGAAATCCGACATCTGAAAACCCTGCATGCCCTGCGCGAGGCCGACAGCCTGGTCGACGCCGCCGACCGTTTGCATCTGACACAGTCAGCACTGTCGCACCAATTCAAAGAGCTGGAAGAGCGCATGGGCATGCAGTTGTTCGTGCGCAAGACCAAACCGGTGCGCTTCACCAGCGCCGGTTTGCGCCTGCTGCAACTGGCCGATGCCACTCTGCCGCTGTTGCGTGCTGCGGAACGGGACATTGGTCGGCTGGCCGGTGGCACCGCCGGGCGTCTGCACATGGCGATCGAATGCCACAGCTGCTTCCAGTGGCTGATGCCGACCATCGACCAGTTCCGCGATGCCTGGCCGGAAGTCGAGCTGGACCTGGCTTCGGGTTTCGCTTTCGCCCCGCTGCCGGCACTGGCCCGTGGCGATCTGGATCTGGTGGTGACCTCCGATCCGCTGGAAATTGCCGGCATCACTTACGTGCCGCTGTTCACCTACGAAGCCATGCTCGCGGTGGCCAACCAGCATGCGCTGGCGAGCAAGCCGTACATCGTTCCTGAAGATTTGCTGACGGAAACGCTGATCACCTACCCGGTCGAGCGTGATCGCCTGGACATCTTCACCCGCTTCCTCGAACCGGCCGACATTGAACCGGCGCAGGTGCGCACTTCGGAGCTGACGGTGATGATGATGCAACTGGTCGCCAGCGGCCGTGGCGTCTGCGGCATGCCGCACTGGGCGCTGCATGAATACAGCTCGCGCGGTTATGTGAAGGGCAAGCGGCTGGGTGAAAAGGGCTTGTTTGCGACACTGTACGCGGCGATTCGCACCGACATGCTCGACGCGCCGTACATGCGCGATTTCCTGCTGACCGCCAAGGACACCTCGTTTTCGACCCTCGATGGTGTCAGCGCCGTACGCTGATCTACTGTGCAGGAGATGATCGTTCCCACGCTCTGCGTGGGAATGCCTCAACGGACGCTCTGCGTTCGGCTTTGGATGGGACGCAGAGCGTCCCGGGCTGCATTCCCACGCAGAGCGTGGGAACGATCAGTAGGCGGAAATTATCGCTGGGTCAGAGCTGGCGCCACATGTGGATCTTGTCGAAATACTCTTCGCCCACCCGCACGGCGAGCGGTTCGAGGCCGTACTGAATGAAGCCGCAACGCCGGTACAACTGGAAAGCCGCGTCATTGCCGGCAGTCACGGTGAGCTGCAGCAGTTTCAACGCCGGATGCTTTTGCGCTTCGGCCAACGCCGCCTGCACCAGATCAAAGCCCAGGCCCCGGCGACGAAAATCCGCCGAGACATACATGCCGAACAGCGTTGCCTTGTGGCGCGCCTTCTCGCGCGGCTCGAAAGCCAGGCCGACAATCCCGGCCAACGTCCCGGCATCGAATGCCCCCAACACCACATCGAGCTTGCTGGTCAGGCGCCCTTCCCACCAACTCAACGGCATCACTGCGCGTTCGCGCACGCTGGAAGTGAAGGCCTGCGGATGCCGGTCATAGGCTTCAAGCATCAGTTCGCGGTAAGCCAGGGCATGGCTGGCGTCCAGCCGTTCGATCCACATGTCAGGCGGCCCGGCGTTGTTCGAGCATTAGCCTTACGGCGAGGCCGCCGAGCACCAGGCCCATGAAATAACGCTGCATCGCCAGCCACGTCGGGTTGCGCACAAACCACGAGGCTATGCCTGCGGCGAACAGCGCGATCAACAGATTGACGCTGAAGCTGACGCTGATCTGCGTCAGGCCGAGGATGATGCTTTGGGTGAACACCGAGCCGTGCTCAGGGCTGATGAATTGCGGAAACACCGACAGATAGAACACGGCGATTTTCGGGTTCAGCGCACTGGTGAGAAAGCCCATGGTGATCAGCTTGCGCGACGAGTCCGGCGGCAATTGCTGCGCTTCGAACGGCGAACGTGCGCCGGGTTTCAGCGCTTGCCAGGCCAGCCACAGCAGGTACAACGCGCCGGCCCATTTCAACACTTCATAAGCCATCGGCACGGCGAGAAACACCGCCGTCAAACCCGCCGCCGCGGCGAACATATGCACGAAGAACCCGCCGACCACGCCAAGCAACGAAGTCACTCCGGCGCGGCGCCCCTGACAGATCGACCGCGAGATCAGATAGATCATGTTCGGCCCCGGCGTCAGCACCATCAGCAATGCGGCGGCGGCGAAGATCAGCAGGTCTTGCAACGGGATCATGGCAAAGTCCTTTGCGGGAATGATCAGGCGAGTGCCGTCAGTGAACGGCGATAAAACGGCAGGATGTGCTCGCGTGTCAATGGCGCCAGCTCGAGCGCCGGATCAGTGGCCGGATCGACCCAGATGACTTCCTCGATCTCCGCCGCCGGGCAGACATCAGTGTCGATGGTCAGTTGAAATATTTCCGCATGGACAATAAAGCCCGGCTCGTTGGCGGCGGGGGCGGAAAAACTGTTGAGGAAAATCGCCTGCGCCGGGTCGATGTGAAGCCCGAGTTCCTCTTCCAGCTCACGGGCCAATGCGTGCACTGGCAACTCGTGGGCTTCGATCTTGCCACCCGGTTGCATGAACGCCGTGGTGCCGCGCTTGCGCACCAGCAGGGTCTGGCCTTGGGCGTTGAGCAGCAGCGCAGCGGCGATGTGAATGGTCGACATAAAGGAATCCCTTGGCGCAAAAGCGCCAAGGATCCCATGCCCGTCAGAGGGAAGCCAAGCCACGAAGCTCAGGTCGCTTCCTGAAAATCCAGTTCCGGCGGCTGACGGCGGAAACCACCGGTCAGCACGGCGAGATACACCACACCAATCGCCAGCCAGCTCAGCCCCAGCCACACCGCCAGATGATCAAGGCTGACCATCAGCCACAGGTCGGCGACCAGACCGATCAGCGGGCAGAGCAGAAACAGCAGCAGCTCGCGCGGGCCTTTTTTCTCGCCGCCGATCCAGTAGTGGAAGATCACCGACAGGTTGACCAGGCTGAACGCCAGGAACGCGCCGAAGTTGATGAACGAGGTCGAGGTGGTAACGTCGAGTTTCAGCGCCAGCAACGCCACCGCCGCGCACAACAGAATGCTGTTGACCGGTGTGCCGAAGCGCGCATGCAAGGTGCCGAAAAACGATTTGGGCAAGACGCCGTCGCGGCCCATGGCGAACAACAGTCGCGAACCACTTGCCTGGGCCGACAGCCCCGAGGCGAACTGGCCGACGATCAGGCCGATCAGGAAGATCGACACGAACAGGTCGCCACCGATGTTGCGCGCAATTTCATAGGCTGCCGAGTCGACGCTGTCGAACTGGAACGATGGATGAGCGATCTGCACGAAGTACGAAACGCCGACGAAGATCAGGCCGCCAATCAGGGTGATCAGCATGATCGCCCGGGGAATGGTGCGGCGTGGATCGCGGGTCTCTTCGGTCAGGGTGCTCACAGCGTCAAAGCCAAGGAATGAATAGCAGGCAATCGCCGCGCCGCTCATGATCAGCGGCATCTGCATGTCGCCGTTGAAGAACGGTTTGATCGACCACAGCGGCGTGCTCGCATCGCCGCCGATGTAGTGCACGCACAGCGCAACGAAGGCAATCAATACGAGGAACTGCACCAGCATCAGCAAGGCGTTGATTCCGTTAGCCAGTTTCAGCCCGACGATGTTGATCGCACTGGTGATGCCGATGAACGCCAGCACCCAGATCCATTGCGGGATCGACGGAAATGCCGAAGCCAGATAAGCGGCGCCGATCAGCCAGATCGCCATCGGTAGAAACAGATAATCGAGCAACACCGCCCAGCCGGCAATGAAACCGAGTTTCGGACTGATCGCCTTGCGCACATAGCTGTAAGCCGAACCGGCGACCGGGAAAGCGGCGGCCATGCGTCCGTAACTCATGGCGGTGAAGAACATCGCCACCAGCGCCGCCAGATAGGCGGTCGGCACCATGCCGGCGGTGGACTGGGCGAGGATGCCGAAAGTGCCGAGAACAATGATCGGCGTCATGTAGGCGATGCCGAACAGCACCACCGACCCTAGCGAAAGGGTGCGTTGCAAACGAGCCATGGGCGACTTACTCCGAATGTTATTGGATTTATGGCAGAGCCGGGTTCGGCGAAAATTCGGGTGTGGCTGATCGTTCCCACGCTCTGCGTGGGAATGCCTCAATGGACGCTCTGCGTCCGCTCTTGGGACGCGGAGCGTCCCGGGCTGCGTTCCCACGCAGAGCGTGGGAACGATCAGGTACAGCAGGTCAAGGAATCAGCAGCTCGCGCAGACCAGAAGCCTGCTCCACCACCTCCCCCGGCAACTTCAAACGCTGATCATCCAGATAGCGATAATCCTTGCGCGCAATCTCCAGTTGCGTGAAATCCAGCTCGACCCTGAACCGCCCTTCTTCGCGCCCGGCCTCGAACAGCAGCGCACCCAGCGGATCGACCAGCGCACTGCCGCCGGCAAACACCAGGCCGTCATCCCCCGCCTCGACGCGATTGACCATCAGCGCAAACGCCTGGTTTTCCTGGGCGCGGGCCATGATCGCGGTGCGGTGGGTCGGGCCGTACGGGTCCATGTTGCCGTTGGTGACGATGAGCAATTCCGCACCCAGTTGCGCCAGGGCGCGGGCGGTTTCCGGGAACTCGATGTCGTAGCAGATCAGCAGGCCCACGCGCACACCGTTCCACATACAGGTGGCGTAACGGTCGCCGGCTTCGAACACGCCGCGATCCGAAGCCCACAGATGGGTCTTGCGGTATTTCAGGGCGATGCCTTCGGGGGTGATCAGCAGCGTGGTGTTGTAGAAGCGGCCGTTGTCGTTTTCGGCCATGCCGATCACCACAGCGATGTTGCGCTCACGCGCCGCCCCGAGCACGGCGCTGACGGTCGGGCCGTCGAGCGGTTCGGCGATCTGCGCCACGGTTTCGGCGTTGGGGAAGCCCATCAGGTGGGTTTCCGGGAATACGATCATTTGCGTGTCGGCCGCGCAGGCAGCAATCGCCGCCAGTGCGCGTTGCAGGTTGTAAGCCGTGTCGTTGTCACGGCCCGCCAGTTGGGCGAGTTCGACTTTCATGGTTATCCCTTGTTATGTGGCCCGGCCCGGAAAGATTGCCCGGTGCCTGTCTGTGGGCCAGTATGCGCAGCAAGCAACCGGCCAGGGAATCACGCGGCCGGGGTAACCCGATAGGGGTAGATCGATGACACTTTCGTTGAATGACATCACTTGGCACCGCGCCGTCGGGCAATTGATCGACGCGCTCGACAAGCCCAATTTCTGGGCGCAACTGGTGCGACTGCTTGAGCAATACGTAGCGTTCGATAGCTGGGTGGTGCTGCTGTTCAGTGCCGATCAGCATCCGCAAGTCTTCGCCGAATGCCCCGGCGAGGACGGCAGCCCGGACCCGTTGTTCCAGGATTATCTGCGCGGGCTGTATCTACTCGATCCGTTCTACATCGCCTGCCGCGAGCAGTCGCGCACCGGCCTGTATCGCCTTTCGGAAGTCGCGCCGGAGCATTTCGAGCTGACCGAGTACTACCAGCGATACTTTCGTCTGAATGTAGTGGCCGACGAAATCCAGTTCAATTGCCAGCTCGAAGGCGAGCGCACGCTGTGCCTGTCGCTGGGCAGTGAAAAACGTTTCACTGGTGAACAGATCGCTTTGCTGTCTTTGATTCAACCGTGGGTGCTGGGTCTGTTGCGCCAGCGTCTGCCGTACGAGATCAACGAAACCGTGGCCCTCGCCGTCGCACCTGCGCAGGCAGACTGGCGGGTGCAACTGGAAGCCTCGGTGCAACAGCTCAAGGGCGCCCAATTGACCGCGCGGGAACTGGACGTCGGGCGTTTGATGCTCAGCGGTTGTTCCAGTAAGGAAATCGCCCGCAAGCTGGAAATCTCCGTGGAAACCGTGAAAGTCCATAAGAAACACATGTACAGCAAGCTGGGGATCAAATCCCAGTCCGAGCTGTTTTCGATTTTTCTGCAGGCGCAGAACGCCTGAAACGATGTGACTAACGCTTTTTGTGGGAGCGAGCCTGCTCGCGAAGAGGCCCTCATGGCCGACATCAAGGTTGGCTGGTCCGCCGTCTTCGCGAGCAGGCTCGCTCCCACAGAAATGCGTGCCGTTGCACAAAATTGAGTCCGAACCAAGGAAACCGTATGAGCCTGTCGCTGCTGAGCCGCTACGCCTTCTTTGCCGTCTGCGTGATTTTCACCCTCGCCAGCCTGCCCTTTCTCGAACATGACTGGCTGTGGCCGATCACCGCCGTCACCGCGGTGCTGAGCCTGCTCGGCGTGTTCGACTTGTTGCAGACGCGCCATGCAGTGCGCCGCAATTATCCTATTCTGGGCAACATCCGTTATCTGGTCGAAGGTATCCGCCCGGAGATTCGCCAGTATCTGCTCGAATCCGACAGCGACGCCCTGCCCTTCTCCCGCGCCCAGCGTTCGCTGGTGTACTCGCGAGCGAAAAACGAAACCGCTGACAAACCGTTCGGCACGCTGATCGACGTCTACCAGTCCGGCTTCGAATTTATCGGCCACTCGATGCGCCCGGCGCCGTTGAGCGACCCGAACGGTTTCCGCGTCACTGTCGGCGGGCCGCAGTGCACGCAGCCGTATTCGGCGTCGATCTTCAATATCTCGGCGATGAGCTTCGGCTCGCTAAGTGCCAACGCCATTCGCGCGTTGAACCAGGGCGCGAAACTCGGCAATTTCGCCCACGACACCGGTGAAGGCAGCATCAGCCCGTATCACCGCGAACACGGCGGCGATCTGACCTGGGAGCTGGGCAGCGGCTACTTCGGCTGCCGCACCAGCGACGGCCGTTTCGACCCGGAGCGCTTCGCCGTACAGGCACAGAATCCGCAAGTGCGCATGATTGAAATCAAGATGAGCCAGGGCGCCAAACCCGGCCACGGCGGCATCCTGCCCAAGCACAAGGTCACCAAAGAAATCGCAGAGACCCGCGGCATCCTGATGGGCGAAGACTGCGTTTCGCCGTCGCGCCACAGTGCGTTTTCCACGCCGATCGAAATGATGCAGTTCATCCAGCAACTGCGCGAACTGTCCGGTGGCAAGCCGGTGGGCTTCAAGTTCTGCCTTGGCCATCCGTGGGAATTCATGGGCATTGCCAAGGCTATGCTGGAAACCGGCATCCTTCCCGACTTCATCGTCGTCGATGGCAAGGAAGGCGGCACTGGCGCAGCGCCTGTCGAGTTCACCGACCACATCGGCGTGCCGATGCGCGAAGGCCTGTTGTTCGTGCACAACACCCTGGTCGGCCTGAACCTGCGCGACAAGATCAAACTCGGCGCCAGCGGCAAGATCGTCAGCGCCTTCGACATCGCCAGCGTGCTGGCCATCGGCGCCGACTGGGCCAACTCGGCGCGCGGCTTCATGTTCGCCATCGGCTGCATCCAGTCACAGTCGTGCCACACCAACAAATGCCCGACCGGCGTCGCCACCCAGGACGCCCTGCGCCAACGCGCTCTGGTGGTGCCGGACAAAGCCCAGCGCGTCTACAACTTCCATCGCAGCACACTCAAAGCGCTGGCGGAGATGCTCGCTGCTGCCGGGCTCGATCATCCATCGCAACTGTCGGCCAAGCATCTGGTGCGTCGCATGTCGGCAACCGAGATCAAACTGTTCTCGCAGCTGCATGTGTTTCTGAAACCGGGGGAATTGCTTACTGGCGAAGTGAATGGCGAGTTCTATTCGCGGATGTGGCAGATGGCGCGGGCGGACAGTTTTGAGCCGGCAGAAGTCGTCGCTGCGTAACGGCTGAAAGGTGTGCATTTCCATTCGGAATGCACACCCTTACCGATCATGGTGCAAACGTACGTATCTTGAACAAACGCACATGACCTATTTCTTCCTTATCGATAATTTTTGCTTCGTATCTTTGCAAAAGTTCGACTTCCTGAGCAAAGCCAGCACCATAGTTCGTTTCCAGAACATAAAAATCTTTTGGGCGACCGGGCAACGACAAATCAGCTTTCAGCTTCTCTAAATTATTCACAAGCAGCGGAGACTCCAGCAATTTGAAATAGACGCCAAACTGAACCGCATCAAGCGAATAAATTGGCAACACCTTTGACTTACCCATTACAGAGATGACGATATCTCTCATGTGCGTTTCGCGGGAGTAGGGATTTTCAGGATCCCTTAGATAACTGACATCCTTGAATAAAGGCGTAGCAGAAAATGTCATCAAAACCACCAGCATTAACATTTTTACTGTCACATCTCTTATATTGCCAACCGCGTGCGCAGCTACCAGCAATACCGCAGGCAGAAGAAAAATAAAATTGCGTATAGTCGCCACCGGCCGTAGATAAACAGAACAGACATAGGGCACCACAATTCCTACTACCCCCCAGAACATAATCAGCCTGTAAGTACTTGCGCCTGCAGGATTTCCAGCTATCGAAACCAGCCCTGTAATCAAGATTACTGCGCACAAAGCAGCTAAAAACGAATCTCCAAAATACGACAGGAAAACCTTGAAAAAAAACACATCCTCAGGCGGTTGAATCCAGAACTCCCGCGAAAAGCTACTCTCAGCGTACGATAAAGCAGGAACCACGGTTAACGCGGCGAAAAATCCAGCGCAAGCGAACTTGTATATAACTTGGCTCTGGACTTCACTGCGCAAGATCATGCGAAGCAACACAAGCACCTGAGCAAAGACCGGCAGATAGCCGAAGTAATGAGTATTTATCAGTGCAGCGGAAATCAGCCAGTAGCAAAAAAAATCCTGCCCCCTGCCTCGACTCAAGCAACGCAAAAAGACCACAAAAGACAAAACGGTAAGCAACGTCAAAAGCGCATAAGAGCGAGTCTCTTGCGAATACTGAACCAAAAAACTGTTGACCGATGCCAACCACGCAACGATGAGCCCTATTTGCTCATCAAACAATTCGCGCCCGAGGAGGAATATAGCGGGAATCAACAGCACGCCGATTACCGCAGAGAGATACCGCCCTGTGTGCTCTCCAAATCCGACAGCATGATAATAAGCCCACAGTAAAATCTGATAAAAGGGAGGATGAACATCATTCAATGTAGTTCGATAAACGTCAAAGAATCCATTTTGCGGATCGCTTACCGATACACTGAAGGCCTCATCCAGCCACAGGCCAGTAGCATCGATGTTGCGCAACCTTACATACAGGCCAAATCCAATCGCGCCAATCAGACACAGGTGCATTGCCAACTTGTACTTTCGCGACTCAATGTCCATTTTCATCTCCTCAGTAGTTACTCAGCCATGAGCAAAACCGGCTACCGACCTCTTCCATAAAAGTGCGAGCATCCCCACCCCGACCGCCAACCACAACGTCACCAGCCGCAACAAAACCGTCGCCGCGATCGCATCTGCCAACCCGACTCCGCCTGAAACCAGCAGCGCTAGCATCACTGCTTCGGCACTGCCCAAGCCGCCCGGCATGAAACTCAACGCCCCCGCCAACATGGCCACCGCATAAATAAAGATCGCTAACGTCAGCCTCACGTCCGCGCCCATCGCCTGCAAAATCCAGTAAAACGCCAATGCTTCAAGCCCCCAGGCCAGCAGGCTCAATAGCGTTGCGCCCATGACGCGACGAGGAGAATGACAGCGGCGCGACTGACGCAATACCTGAACGGCATGCCCCAGCAACCGCGAGAATCTGTCGTGCCGTTGCTCAGTGCGACGATCAATCGCGCTGGCAAGGCTTGGGGAAAACATCATCGATGCACCGCATGCCAGGAGGACGAAACTGGCGACGATCATCGACAACCATTCCGGATGCGCGCTCAAGCCGAACAATGCCAGGCCCGCCATCGCCAGCAGGTCCGCAAGCCGCTCACTGAACAGCGCGGCAAAGCTCTGTGCGTAAGGCACCTCCAAACGTTTGAGCAAAACACCGCGCAACGCCTCCCCGGCCTTGCCGGGAGTAGTCGTCAGGGCGAATCCGGCCAGGTAGATGTTCAAGCTCGGCCGCCAGGGCAACCGGTGGCCCAGGGCAGACAGATAACCCTGCCAACGCAAGAAACGCAGACCGTATCCAAGCAAAACCACGCTGACGATTTGCCCGCACTGCCACCAGCCCACTCGACTGACCGCCACGCTCACAGCCGACCACCCACCCCACAGGGAAACAGCGAGATAAGCGAGGGCGGAGCAGATTACCGAGCCAATCAAAACGCGATAGCGCCACCCGGATAACATCAGTCTCTGATTCACAGGTTCAGCCTCTTGAACAACGGCTGCGGCATCACCCGAATCAGCCACATGATCAGCCCCCAAAACCCGGGCACATACAGCACCGCCACCTGTCGATTGATCCCTCTGACTATTCGCCGGGCAACCGTATCCGGTTGCGCTACAAGCAAGGAGGGCAGCGCCAGCCCTTGCGTCATGGGCGTGTCGACTAACCCGGGCTTTATCGTGATCACATGCACACCCGCCTTGAACAAGCGTACCCGCAGGCCTTCGCAGAACGTGGACACGGCCGCCTTTGCCGCGCCGTACAGGTAATTGGAAGGTCGTCCTCGATCCCCGGCAACCGAGGAAATGACCGCCAGCGTGCCGTACTGCTGGACAGCCATGCGGTTTGCCAACAGCGTCAACAGCGCGATCATTGAACTGCCGTTATTGGCGAACTGCTCCATGGCCTGTTCAACGTGTTGTTCGCACGCGTACTGATCTGGCAGCGAGCCATAGGCAATCAGACAGATATCCACCGTCTGCAACGTCGCCAGGCACTTCTCGTACATGACCGGATGTGCGGCGATATCACTGGCGTCCATGACGTACGTGGTCACGGCTCTGGCACCTCGAGCCTGCAGATCGACACTGGTTTGCTGGAGCTTTTGCGCATCCCTGCCGACCAGGAACAATTCGCTGCGATCAGCCGCCCACAATCGTGCGCAAGCGCAGGCAATCGCCGAGGTGGCGCCCACAATCAGTATTTTTTTCATCGAGTGACTCGCTGCCAGAAACGGGAGATCAGGGCCGGGTCGCGCATCGCTTCCAGTTGCTCCCAGGCGGGATAGGCCTGGCGAAAATCGCTGCCGCTCATGTGAGCGTCCTTGGCTGGGTACAAACGACCGCCTGCTTCCCGCACGATGGCGTCGAGACGCGGCAGAAGTTTTTTCGGCAGATCTATGTCGTGTGGAAAGTCCAGCGCCAATGAAGTACCGGGCATAGGAAAGGAAAGCCATCCCGGCGAAGGAATGTCGCCACAACGCTTGAGCACCGCGAGGAAAGAGCCACTGCCGCTACGCGCAATCGACTTGAGTAATTCGGCCAGTGCCACGGCTGCAACCGAGGCCGGCAATACGCACTGAAATTGCTGGAAACCTCTGCGTCCGTAGATGCGATTCCAGTTTTCGATACGGTCCAGCGGATAGAAGAACGAGCTGTAGCTAACCTTTTGATGTTGTCCGTTCGCTGGCTGCCGTTTCCAGTAGTGATCGTTGAACAGTTTCAAGGTGAGCGAATTGATCAGCGATACCGGAGGGCGGATCGGGACAGACAGAGAACGTGGTGCAGCGACCTCAAGGCGCCCCGCCACGCAATGATCACCAGCCGTGAAGCATCCGCGCCCTAGCGCATTGCCCTTGGCCAGGCAATCGATCCACGCGACGCTGTATTCATGCTGCGCATCCATGTCGGCCGACAGGGCAAAAAAATCATCCAGACAGTCAAAACGCACCCGTGCGCTGTCGATCAGGCTCGACTGGATCTTGCGCAGACGAATGCGCACCCAGGTAATCACGCCCGTCAGGCCGAGCCCGCCGATCGTTGCAGCAAACCACTGAGGATTTTCCCGCAGCGAACAGACCATCGGCGATTGCACGGATCGGTGCAGTTCAAAACACACCAGCGAATGAGCAAACGTGCCGCAGCGATGGTGATTTTTCCCGTGGACGTCATTGGCCACCGCCCCACCCAGCGTTACATGCCGCGTACCGGGCGTGACGCGTAAAAACCAGCCGCGGGGAATGGCCAATTGCAGAATCTCGCCCAGTGTCACACCCGCTTCTGCGCAGATCTCACCGTTTTCCCAATCGGCTTCGATGAAGCGGTTCAGGGGGCGTAATTGCAGCACATGATCGCTTGCGGCCATGCAGCTATCGCCATAGCTGCGGCCATTGCCAAACGGTAACGTTGTGCCGTGAGATTCGATCAGATGCTGCCACTGCGGTCTGATATCCGCTTGCCAGTGGCAGGGACGACCACTCTGCGGGGCATGGGGATAGTTTCCCCAGGAAGCCAGCGAGGCCATCATGCCGCCACCCAGAAAATCAGACAGAACGCCGTTCCCATCACCAGACTCAAGCGATCACGCAGTGCGAAAACCACCGGATCCTCATTCATGCGGCCGCGATGCGTCAGGAGCCAGATACGGGTGATCCAGAGCAGCATCAATGGGCAGGCAAACCAGAGCCATCGGGGAGATGCGTACAGCTGGGTAGTCACGCTGTCATGGATGTAAAGCGCTAACACCAGGACGGCGAGATAACCGGATGCGGCCCCCAAAGAGGAGAGCATTGCCAGGTCAGCAGGAAAGTAGTCGCGGCCGCCGGTCTTACCGGTGATGCCGCTGTGCAGCGCCAGCAACAGCTCGGCATAGCGCTTGACCAGCGCGAGGCTCAAAAACATGAACATGGAAAAAGCCAGCATCCACCCCGTCAGGTCGAGGCCAAACGCGGCGCCACCGGCAATGATGCGCAAGGTATAAAGCAGCGCCAAGGCGATCACATCCAGTGCCATCAACCGCTTCAGCGCCAGCGAATACACCAGCGTCAAAATGTAATAAGAGGCGAGCACGGCAACGAATGGATGAGGCAGCCACAACCAGGCACCGATGAACGAAGCTGACAACAGCAGGGGAAAAACCACCAGACCGGACTGGATAGATAACGATCCACTGGCGAAAGGTCGGTGGCGTTTGGTCGGGTGCTTGCGGTCATCGTTCAGGTCGAGCAAGTCATTCAGGAGATAGACGCTCGATGCACACAAGCCGAAAAGTATGAAGGCCAGCATGCCGCGCCCCAACAGCAGCGGATTGGCCATTAGATGCGCCGCAAGAAGGGGAACGAAAATCAGCACATTCTTCATCCATTGATGAATGCGCAAGGCCTTGTACAAACTTCTGAAGTACGTAACCCGAGATTGAACCACCTGAACTACGTTATCCATGTGCCGGGTGGCGCGTTCGACGCCTGCTAAAGGGTTGACGATATATGCACGTCTGGCCGAGCGCCAAATCGGCAAGTCGTCCAGCGAGTTACCGATGTAATCGAACCCTTTTTCCCCATATAACGTCACCAGCACATCACGCTTGTTCGTTCCGGAAAGGTTCTGCTCAAGGGTCGTACCCAAAACGTCATCAAAGAGCTTCAGGTGCTCGGCGATACGTACCGCCAATGTGTGATGACTGGCCGTGGCCAGAACAACTTTCCGACCGGCATTGCGCTGTTCCTCAATCATCCGGAGCGCGTCGGGATCATAGGGCAAAGTCGCGACATCGATGTCCGTCGCCATTGCCAGTCGATCTTTCAGATACGCCTTGCCATGCCAGAGCCAGGGTAAAAGTTTCAGGCAGTGCAATGGTTTGCTGCGGACAAAGGACATCACACATTCGAACAGCAGATCAGATTTGACGAGGGTCCCGTCCAGATCAACCACGAAGGGCATTGAAGTAGCGCAGGACGCTGACATCGGCAGTACGTCAGGCAGCGAGACGTTCATGCCCGTCGCCCTCTAAAAAGGACAAAGCGGAAAACGCAGTACCCTGAAACAATATTCACCAGCGAAAACGAAGCGACCGTCACCAGCCCGGACAAGCGCCAGACGTCCGCGATGACACCCACGCCAAAACTGACGCCGCCCATCAGGCCGATGAACATCAGATAGGGAAATACCGGCGTTTCCCTTTCAAAGATATAAAGCATGTTCAGATAGAAAGAGAGCGCAGCAGCTACGCAGAACGCCGCAAAGTTGCTGGCTGCCTGACTCAGGGCGGCCGCCTGACAGAGCACGAAAAATATTTGCCAATGGATGAGCGCATCGGCCAGTCCGATAACGGTAGTTGCAGAGAATCCTTTCATGGTGGTTGCCAGCCGCTTCCAGAGGACGGACCTCCAAGCTAGGCCGGAGCTTGAAAACGGTCTACTGTCAGAAATTACAGGTAGAGGGCTTTATCCGACCAGCGGTCATCTTGTCGTACTCACGTGTCAATTGCTCATCGCGTGCGATTTCAATGCGTTCACCGTTAATCGCCGTGCCCATCAAACCCAAAAGCCCCGATCTCTCGATCAGGGCTTCGTTGTTTACGCACTTACGGTTCAAGAAACCGAACGCACCGAACCTTGCGACACTTGCGTCGGCTGCAACTTGAACAAGTAAAACAACACCGTCAACAACACCAGAAACGCCGGCCCGACATACAGCGCCACGCGGGTATCCGGGAAGTACGCCATCAGGCCGACCACCAGTACCAGAAACGCCAGGGCGAAGTACGAGCTGACCGGGTACAGCCACATCTTGTACTTGAGGCCGGCACGTTCGCTGGCGCTCAGGCCTTTGCGGAATTTCAGCTGGGCGAGAAGGATCATCACCCAGGTCCAGATCGCACCGAAGGTGGCAATCGAGGTGACCCAGACGAAGACTTTTTCCGGCACCAGATAGTTGAGCACTACGCCCAGCAGCAACACCGCGATCGATAGCAGCAGCGCCCGGCGTGGCACACCGTTGTTCGAGGTCTTGGCGAAACCGGCCGGGGCCTGGCCGTTCTGCGCCAGGCTGTAGAGCATGCGCCCGGTGCTGAAGATGCCGCCGTTGCACGACGACAGCGCCGCAGTAATCACCACGAAGTTGATAATACCGGCTGCGGTCTTGATGCCCAGCCGCTCGAAGGTCATCACAAACGGGCTGCCTTGGGTGCCGATTTCGTTCCACGGGTAGATCGACAGAATCACGAACAGCGCGCCGACGTAGAACAGCAGAATCCGCCAGAACACCGAGCCGATCGCGTCGGGAATGGTCTTTTGCGGATTCTTCGCTTCACCGGCGGTCAGGCCGATCATCTCGACACCGAGGTAGGCGAACATGACCATTTGCAGCGACATCAGCACACCGGTCACGCCGTTGGGCATGAAACCGCCGTGGGCCCACAGGTTGGAAATGCCCAGCGCCACGCCGTCATTGCCGAAACCGAAGGCGATGATGCCGACGCCGCCGATGACCATGGCAATGATGGTGACAATCTTGATCAGGGCGAACCAGAATTCGAATTCGCCGAAGGCTTTCACCGCGATCAGGTTGATCGAGCCCATGCTGATCAACGCCGCCAGGGCCCAGATCCAGCGCGGCACATCCGGGAACCAGATACCCATGTACACCGCCACCGCAGTGATTTCTGCGACGCAGGTCACCAGCCACAGAAACCAGTAATTCCAACCGGTGAGAAAGCCTGCCAGCGGACCGAGATAGTCCTGCGCGTAGCGGCTGAACGAACCGGCCACCGGGTTATGCACGGCCATTTCGCCGAGTGCGCGCATGATCACCAGGATCGCCAGACCGCCAAGGATGTAGGAAAGCATGATCGCCGGGCCGGCCATCTGGATGGCTTTGGCCGAACCGAGAAACAGACCGACGCCGATACAGGCACCGAGCGCCATCAGGCGGATATGCCGTTCGCCGAGTTCTCGTTTGAGCGGACCGCCCGAAGCGGTGTCGCCGTGCGGCAGAGGATTGCCAACTGGCATAGGGGTACAACCTCGTCTTGTTATTGGATATGACCACCGAGTTTCGAAGCGTCGGCCGATAGGCCTTGGCTGGGCAGGAAACCGCGTCGGCTTCGTGGGCAGACGCGTCTTGCAGGGCGGGCCTGAAAGATCAGCGGGGCGTGCAGTATAAAAAGCTCAGGACAGGATTTTTCACTCTAAAAGTCACAACATTCAGCGACAACTCTCGGCAATAGTGGGTTCTGCGGAGAGGCATTACCTGCGTTACGTAGGAAAAGTCGCCACTGAAAAAGCCGCGAAGTATTGCACAGCGATGGTGCAGCGTCATGTTTCAGCTCTGGGGCATTTGATCCACTGTGTGATGTCTCGCCTCGCTTGATCACGGATAAATCGCCCGACGGATTCAGAAATTTCGCTCAACATTTGCAGCGCCGAGCGGGGCAGGCAACCACTAACCTTTGAAAAAGCCAGGAGCACATGCAAGGAAGCTCACATGCCAGTCCGCCCCAATTCCCACCGTTTGCGCCAAGGTCGTTTCCCGGAAAACGGTCGTGCCTATTTCATCACCTCTGTCATCCACGAACGCCAGCCCGTATTTGCAGATTGGCAGACCGGCCGGTTACTGGTTGCCGAACTGCGCCGGGCTCATGAGCAAGGAGTCGCGCAGTCCATCGCCTGGGTTGTCATGCCTGACCACTTTCATTGGCTGATGCAATTGCAACGCGGCTCCCTTGGCGAAGTCATTGGCGGTGTAAAGGCTCGCTGTACGCATGCGGTTAACAGAAAAACCGGACGTCACGGACCGCTGTGGCAAACCGGCTACCACGACCGTGCGATCCGTGACGGCGAGGACCTGGAGCCCATCGCCCGCTATATCATCAATAATCCCTTGCGAGCCGGGCTGGTCGATAACCTCGGTGATTACCCGCTTTGGGATGCCTACTGGCTCTGAGCACAACAGTTCTATGGAATAGGTGGATTTCTTCCTCACACAGACAACATCCCGGGATGTACACAGCCTACTTGTGGCGAGGGGATTTATCCCCGCTCGGCTGCGCAGCAGGCGCAATTTGCTCACATGCGGTGTGCCTGTAGAAACTGTGGTGGCAGGTTTTGGGGCTGCTTCGCAGCCCAGCGGGGATGAATCCCCTCGCCACAGGGAGTCCCCGCTCGGCTGCGCAGCAGTCGCCATTTGCTCACATGCGGTGTGCCTGTAGAAACCGTGTCGGCAGGTTTTGGGGCTGCTTTGCAGCCCAGCGGGGATGAATCCCCTTGCCACAGGGAGTCCCCGCTCGGCTGCGCAGCAGTCGTCATTTGCTCACACGCGGAGGGCCTGTAGAAACTGTGGTGGCAGGTTTTGGGGCTGCTTTGCAGCCCAGCGGGGATGAATCCCCTCGCCACAGGGAGTCCCTGCATGACTGATAAATCTGCTAGCCACAGGAATCCTTTCCTCAACACAGACAACATCCCGGGATGTGAACAGTATCTTTGTGGTGAGGGGATTTATCCCCGCTCGGCTGCGCAGCAGTCGCCATTTGCTCACATGCGGTGTGCCTGTAGAAACCGTGTCGGCAGGTTTTGGGGTTGCTTTGCAGCCCAGCGGGGATGAATCCCCTCGCCACAGGGAGTCCCCGCTCGGCTGCGAAGCAGTCGCAACTTGCTGACATGCGGTGTGCCTGTAGAAACTGTGGTGGCAGGTTTTGGGGCTGCTTTGCAGCCCAGCGGGGATGAATCCCCTCGCCACAGGGAGTCCCCGCTCGGCTGCGCAGCAGGCGCAATTTGCTCACATGCGGTGTGCCTGTAGAAACTGTGGTGGCAGGTTTTGGGGCTGATTTGCAGCCCAACGGGGATGAATCCCCTCGCCACAGGGAGTCCCCGCTCGGCTGCGCAGCAGTCGCCATTTGCTCACGCACGGTGTGCCTGTAGAAACCGTGTTGGCAGGTTTTGGGGCTGCTACGCAGCCCAACGGGGATGAATCCCCTCGCCACAGGGAATCCCTGCATGACTGATAAATCTGCCAGCCACAGGGAGTCCTTTCCTCACACAGACAACATCCCGGATCTGCACAGCATCCTTGTGGTGAGGGGATTTATCCCCGCTCGGCTGCGCAGCAGTCGTCATTTGCTCACATGCGGTGTGCCTGTAGAAACTGTGGTGGCAAGTTTTGGGGCTGCTTTGCAGCCCAGCGGGGATGAATCCCCTCGCCACAGGGAGTCCCCGCTCGGCTGCGCAGCAGGCGCAATTTGCTCACACGCGGTGGGCCTGTAGAAACCGTGCTGGCAGGTTTTGGTGCCGCTTCGTGGCCCAGCGGGGATGAATCCCCTCGCCACAGTTTTTGTTCCAGTTTTATTCAGACAAAGCGCCGGCTCCGCTCTTCACATTTTTTTCACCGGCTTCAACCACCGTCTAAGCTTCAGACAAGTCCGATCAATCTGCGTGAATGGATCAGTCGACTATGGGCGCTTTGTGGCAAACCGATTCGAGTAAAACCGTGGTTCAGACTGAAAGTGTGAATGAAGCGCCTGTCCCTGAAAAACCCCGTCGCAACCGGCACGGGTGGAAGGCTTTCTGGTTGCTGTTTTTGATCATTGCGGTGGTGGTGGGACTCGCTGCGTCCAAGGAAATGCGCACCTCGCGTTTCCAGGCGCGGGAGCTGAGCCAGTACGCCGCTTCGCTGACCTACAAACTTGAACCCGGCCCCAGCGAAGCGATTCGTTATCCGGGCAACGGGCCGTTCGATCTGCGCCTGGGTTACAGCTCTCTGGACGAATTCCTGCCGCGCCTGCTCAAGCGCAATTACGTGATCACCGAGCAGACACGCTTCTCCCCTGCCCTGCTCGGTTACACCGACAAAGGCCTGTTCGTGCCGTATTCGGAAAAGATTCAGGCCGGGCTGTCGATCACCGATTGCCGAGGCGCGCCGCTGTATCGATACAACTATCCGCAGCAACTGTATGCCGACTTCGCGGCGATTCCGCCGGTAGTGGTCAGCAGTTTGCTGTTCATCGAAAACCGCTTTCTCCTCGACCCGAAACAACCGCTGGCCAACCCGGCGGTCGACTGGCCGCGCTTCGGCATGGCGGCGTGGTCGCAAGTGGCGAAACTGCTGCGCCTGCCCGGGCAATCGGCCGGCGGCAGTACCCTGGCAACGCAACTGGAAAAGTATCGCCACTCGCCCGATGGCCTGACCGTGTCGGGCGCGGAGAAGATCCGCCAGATGGTTTCCGCCAGCGTGCGCGCCTATCAGGATGGCCCGCAGACCCTCGGTTCGCGGCAGAACATCGTGCGCGACTATCTCAACAGCGTGCCGCTCTCGGCGGTACCCGGCCACGGTGAAGTGCACGGCATGGCCGAAGGTTTGCGAGTCTGGTACGGCAGTGATTTCAACAAGGCCAACGAGCAACTGAACAGCCCGAAGACCGACCCCCAAACCATGGCCGCCAAAGGCCTGGCCTTGCGTGAAATGCTTTCGCTGATGATCGCCCAGCGCCGTCCTTCGCATTACCTGACCAAGGGCCGCGAGGAATTGGCCAGCCTCACCGACAGCCACCTGCGCCTGCTCAAGCAGAACGGCGTGATCGACAGCGCTCTGGCCGACGCCGCGCTGGCAAGCACCGTGTCCTACCGCGACTGGCAGACCCAGCCAACGATGCAGCCGATTGAAACCAACAAAGGCATCAGCGTTGCCCGCAGCCGCCTGGCAAGCATGCTCAACCGGCCGCTTTACGACCTCGATCGTCTCGACCTGTCAGCCACCAGCACCCTGCAGGGCGACCTGCAAACGCAGGCCACGGCTTATCTGAAAAAACTCGCCGATCCGGTCTACGCTGCCGAAATCGGCCTGCTCGGCGAACGCCTGCTGACGCCGACCAGCACCACGCAAGTGCGCTACAGCTTCACCCTGTTCGAACTGACCCCGGACGGCTCGCGCGTACGCGTGCAGACCGACAGCACCGATCAGCCGTTCGACATCAACGAAGGCAGCAAGCTTGAACTCGGCTCCACGGCGAAAATGCGTGTGCTGACCACGTACCTGCAAATCGTCGCGGAGCTGCACGACAAATACGGCGCGATGAGCGGGCCAGAATTGAAAAAAGTCGAAGTGCCGGATCAGGATCGCCTCAGCCGCTGGGTCATCGACTACCTGATCCAGAACAAGGATCACGATCTGTCGAAGCTGCTCGGCGCCGCGCTGGATCGCAAATACTCGGCCAGCCCCGGCGAGGCGTTTTTCACCGGCGGCGGCCTGCACAGATTCAACAACTTCCGCAAAGAGGACAACGGTCGCCTGCCGACCCTGCGCGATTCGCTGCGCGAGTCGATCAACCTGCCGTTCATTCGGCTGATGCGCGACATCGTCCGTTACACCACCTACTCAGGCCCCAACGGCGAATTGCTCAAGGATGACCGCGACCCCCGCCGCCAGGAATACCTGGCCAGTTTCGCCGACCGCGAAGGCACCTCGTTCCTGCTCAAGTTCTGGAAGAAGTACAAGAACAAGGACACCCAGGCGCGCCTGGAAACTTTCCTCGACAGCATCCGCCCGACGCCGATTCGCATGGCGGCGGTGCACCGTTATCTGTTGCCGGATGCCAGCCAGGAAGACTTCAACAGCTTTGTTCGCGCCCACCTCAAAGGCGCCAAGCTCAAGGAGAAACTCACCGATGACCGCCTGATCCGCCTCTACGATTCCTATGGGCCCGGCAGTTACGATTTGCCTGATCAGGGCTTCATCGCCAAGGTGCATCCACTGGATCTGTGGATGATGGGTTATCTGTTGCATCACCCGGAAGCGACCTTCAGCGAGATCGTCAAGGCCAGCCATTTCGAACGCCAGGAAGTCTACAGCTGGCTGTTCAAGAGCCGGCACAAAGGCGCGCGCGACAGCCGCATTCGCACCATGCTCGAGATCGAAGCGTTCCTCGACATTCATCAGCGCTGGCAAAAAGTCGGCTACCCGTTCGATCACCTGGTGCCGTCACTGGCCACCGCCATCGGCAGTTCCGGCGACCGTCCCGCCGCGCTCGCCGAGCTGATCGGCACCATTCTCAATGACGGCGTGCGCATGCCGACGTTGCGCATCGACAGCCTGCATTTCGCCGCCGATACGCCGTACGAAACCAGACTGGTCAACGACCCGCACGTGGGTAAACGCGTGATGCCGGTGGAAGTGGCCCGGGCCATGCGCGAGGCGTTGTCGCAAGTGGTCGATGCCGGTACCGCCAAACGGCTGTCCGGCAGTTTCAAATTGCCCGACGGCACGCCGCTGGCCATGGGCGGCAAGACCGGCACCGGCGACAACCGTATTGCGGCGATCGGCTCCGGCGGGCGGATCATCAGTTCGAAGTCGATCAACCGCACCGCGACCTTCGTGTTCTACATCGGCGATCACCATTTCGGCACCCTCACCGCGTTCGTCCCGGGGCGCTCGGCAGAGAACTTCAAGTTCACCTCGGCCCTGCCCACGCAAGTGCTCAAGGGCATGGCGCCGATTCTCACGCCGTATCTGCAACCGGGCAGTGACTCGCAATGTCGTCCGGCGGAAAATCCACCCGTGGTTACCACCGGGCCGGCGCAGTTGGCGATCCTGTCCGGATGACATCGCATTGCTGCTCTTGCTTCTGTCGCAAAGACCGAGGAGTCCTGCCAGGCTGGCCCCGTGCAGCCGCGCAAGACGCTGGGGCCCGATGGAGCGTCTGAACGCAGCCAGACTGGCATGGGCTGCTTGACCGGAATCGCGCTTAACCTACCTCTGAATCCCAGATCACCGTGACATTGCCCGAATAGCTGCGCGCTTCCCCTTCCCTGATCATTCTTTCCACCGCATCGCGGGCCACTTCGAAATGCAGCGTGCCCACCTTGCGGTCCAGATAAAAGCTCGGCTGAAACAACTCGGTGCCCGTGCCATCAATCAGCAATCGCCGGCGATTGACCGCTTGTCCGGCGCCATCGGTCAGCCCGTTGGGCAGGCTGACGCTGACTTCCAGTGGTACCACATGGCCGGTGCCCGATTCCCGTATCAAGCAGTCGTTGACGAAGACGTACTGGCACTCGATGTTCATCTTGAAGCGGCTCGAGGCCGAGATATTGAACGTCTGGTCACGCATCAGCCGGGTCGGCTTGCGGCCCTCGTTCAGCCACGACTGCCAACCGCCCACCGGTTGCAGCGCCACGCGGTTGCCGCCGGGAGGAATATCGACCTTCATGGTGTGCGTGACCCTCAAATTGAAATTGAGGATCAGAATCGAGTCGTTCGGGATCATCACATCGCCCATGTCGAAATCCATGTTCGGACCGACGGTGTAGGTAATGGCACCGGTGTAGTCGCCAGCATCCATTTTCAGCGGATCCGGCGTGCGCAGTTCGTAGGCAAAGACGAAATATTGATAGTTCATGCCAAGCGGTATATCGAACTGAGCTTTCTTGGCGCAGGCCCCCGCCCCTTCCGGAACTCTCCAGAAGCTGTTGTAACCATGATATCCCGCTGTATGGGTACCGACACTCAGACACGGTGGCGGAGCGTAGACCCAGCCGCCGCCCTCCCACAAGTCATCCCACCAGCCGCCTCCGGTCAGCTCGACGACCGACAACGGGAAGCCCGCCTCGTGACCAACACCGGCGATTCTCACCTCGACAACGTGGCTATCACCGGCAGCGTTGGTCACCGAAACAGTCCTCCAGTCGGACGGCACTTTGGCCATGCCACCCTGGCGCGGATCGGCGTGGTTGGCCTGAATCGGTGCATTGGAGGCGAACGGAATTTGCGCGATCAGGCTGAACAGCCCCAAAGACTCGCACGTTGCCGGTACCTGACGGCAGAAACCCTGGGATGGGGTCTGATTCTTGAACTGATTTTTTTGCGGATTGGCAAAGTCCGGCTCGAAGGTGGCATCAATGTTGTGCACTTCGGCCGCTGCCGCAGCGCTGAACAACGTCAACAGCAATCCGATCCATGGGCGGATGCCCGGGGCGCTAGAAAAAATCATGGGTGGTCTCCAGAAAATACTTCGATACCAGCATTGCGCGAGCCATCTCACTCGCCAGGCGCTCGGGCACTGAACAGCAACAGCACGTTGCCGGCGTAATCCCCGGGGCGGTAGCCGCCCTCCGGGCTGATCGGGTCGATCTGCAACAGCACCCGTGTCCCCGCAGCGGCCTCGGCCTGCGACACCACCTCGCGCGGCGCCATCTCGGCGCTCAGCTCCACCTTGTTAAAGGTCACGCGCAAACTGATATCGTCTGCCGGCCGACCGTTCGAAAGGTAGGGCGCGGATTCCAGCCGCGCTTCAATCGCACTGGTGTCGTGACGCACATCAAAGTACTTGCGCACACTGCTCAGGCTTGAGTTCGAGTGATTCCAGTCGAGCCGCTGCGGTCGGTGAATCCAGTCCGGCACCGCGGGAATGATGTAGAACGATCGGTTCGGCACTTCCACTGTCACTTCGAACGTGTGTGCTTCCCGAGCCGCCCAGGCCGCATCGCTGGCCAGAGCCGCCGCGGCTATCAGCGCGACGACGGAGCATTGCTTGATCATGTTGGTTACCCGTTGCGTCAATGAAAGCAGACCTAGCGGCTGCTGACCGTCAGGTTCTTCTTCTCGCTGCCTTCGATCAGGAAGAAGCGGTATCCACGGCCCTTCTCCTTGTCGAAAGCGAACGTCTTGCCCGCCAGCACATGGTGTTTGGTGGTCACACCGCAGTCGGTTTCGTCGCTCAACGAGCAGTCTCTGAACTCGTCGACAATCACCACGGTGTTGCCGTCATTACGCAGTTCGTAGCGGCTGTCGGTTTCATTGATCGTCGTGGCAAACCGGGTTTCCCTGGGCCGTACGAAGAACACCGTGCCGAAACCGGTCATCACGTTGACCCCGGCCGTCAGTGCCTTTTTGTAGTCTTCCCGTTCTTCCTGGCTGACAGCGAACTCGTCTTCCTTTTCCGGCACCACCGGCACGAAGCGCACGCGGAAGTAACGCTCGCGATCGCGTTCACCCATGTACAGCAAGCGGGTGCCCTGCATGCCCTCGGCCGGGACGATCAGCCGCGCCGGGCTGGCCATCAGGCCGTTGCGCGAAGCGCCGTCGGCAGCGTTCTCAACCGGGATTTCCTTCGGCGTGCCGTCGGCATCGTAGACAATCTCCAGAACGTTTACCTTGACGAACGCGGTGGCATCGCCGCTGTTGAACACCCGTTTCAGATAGGTGCTCTTGTCGCCATCCATATAGTCGTACACCGTACCGACATTGATCTGCGGCCCGGCCTGCGCCGTCAGGCAAAACACGCTGAGCACGCCCAGCAAAAAACCACGGTTCATCACTTCAACTCCATGAAAAAAGGAACAAGGCGCCGGCGTGCACGTTCATACGTCGGCTTCCCGGATAGCGTTGATATTGCTGGTGCGCGTGTCGCCCAAATGTGGACCTGGTCATCGGTTCAGCCCGCCTTCTGCGCGGTGACACCGACGTCGGCCACGGTGTCTGGCGTGCAGCGCAGATCGCCTATCATCAGGACGTTGTTTTCACTGCGGTACTGGTTGGCATCGAGGCGGAACTGACACAGCAAGCGATTATCGCGACGGATTTCGAGGGTCGGCGAACCGGCGTTCATCTCCATTGAAAAGAACCCGTCGACCTCGGTGACGCCACGGCTGGCATGGTTGATCACATGATGGCCCTTGAGCGGCCGCCCTGCTTCATCGATCAGGCGACCGAGCACTGTCAGGGTTTTCATCACACGGATCTTGCGGTACTCCACCCCGCCCTTGTTCAGGTGATAGCGAGTGCGCGCCGGCTCGATGGTCGCTGCGGGCACGTTATTGCCCTCGAAGTCGAAGCTCACGGAGCTGTTCTGATAGGCCGTGATCGGGATGAAATTGCGCCCCGGCTTCAAGGCAGCGCTGCTCCCGCTATAGTCGTCCGCGCGCAGGACGATGTCGTCGATGTCCGATTCGACATCGACAATCATTCCGGCGCCGCGCACTTCGCTGTGATTGGTCATGAGCATCTGCTCGCCACCAACGACCAGCGTGCTGTCGAGGTTGAGGCCGCCGGTGAAATTGCCGTTGTAGGACGAGCGTTGAATAAAGCCATCGCCGTTGACCGCATCGGTGCGGAAATTGGCCAGGCTGGACATGCCCAGGCCGTAGGTATCGGTGAGCGCCGTGACCGAGACGCTTTGCAGCACGTGATCCTTGAAATCCTTGCGCCAGCCGAGCGAGGCGTTGTTGTCACGTTCGCCATCACGGGCGGTGCGTGAGCCGATGCTGCCGGTGAGCTGTTGACCGGGCGCGCCGAGCGCCAGATTGATGCTCAGATCGATCCCGCGGTTGCGCGCATCGCCGCTGCTGAAACTGCCCGGACGATCAAAGACCGACAGGCGCCAACTGGCATCACTGCCCAGCAGCACCGTGCGCTGGGTCCAACCCAGATCCAGGCCCATGCCTTCGACATTGCCTTCGCTGTGCGAAACCCGGGCATTGACCGAACTCTTGCTGCTCACCCGATGATTGAGCGCCAGCGATGAATTGCTGGTCTGGCCGACGAACACGTTACGCGGACGAACGCGTGTGCCGTCGGGCAGCGTTTCGTAGGTGTTGGTGGTGTCGAGCCAGCTGCGGTTGTGGCTGATCACCAGACTGCCCGCGCCGTAGTTGTAAAGGCTTTGCAGATCCAGACCGGTGCCGTAATCCTCGGTCTTGTAGACATTGGCATACAGGCTGAGGTGGTTGGCCAGCGTCCAGTCGATGGATGTGCCGTACTGCAGCTTTTCGCGAATCTGCCGCGCCGAAGCGCCGAGAATCACCCGCGGATGCAACAGATAGTTGAGCGATGCACCGGCGGTCGGGCTGCCACTGCTTTGCTTGTCCCAGTTACTCAACAGTTTGCTTTCTTCGCCGGCAAATAGGTTGTAGCGCCAGCGCTCATCGAGGTTGCGCCAGTTGCTCGGCTTGTAGACCAGTTCCTGCGTGGTGGAGGTGATCTGGCCGTCCTCGATCAGGCGAACCTCCACCTCGTAAATGCCACCCGGCAGCGGCCGCGTATCGAGCGACTGCAGACCGGCGGGCACCGATTGCGTGTTGATCAGCAAACCATTGCGCCAGATTTCCACCGCCCCCTGACGATTGGCGGTCACGTAGATCGGATACACGCTCGGCATCGGCGTGTTGATCGCCAGACTGTCGGAGCTGCCATACATGAGGCCTACAGCGGTGTCGGGGCTGGTGCCGAACGTGCGCGGCTGACGCATCAGCCCTTCGGAATTGGGGGTGAAATAGCCCAGGCGAAAGAAACTGCCTTGCAGTTCGCGCTGGGTGTGCAGCTCATGCACGGCGTGATACAGCTTGGTGTCAGGACCGCCGAGCCGGGCCATTTGCAGGTTGAGGGTCTGGCTCCAGTTGCCCAGACTGGAACTGGCTTCCAGGCCGAAGCGCCCACCCAGATCCTGATCCTGGCCGCCATTGAGATTGAGTTGATTGCGCACCATCAGGCCACGACTGCCTCCATCGGGTTGCTCGTAATAACGCTTGGCCTGAACATCGCGCTCGGCATTTTCAGTGAGGATCGAAACCAGCGAACTTTGCAGGTTGTAGTGCACCGCCAGAAACTGATCGGGACATGAACCGCGGCACGCGCCCAGAGGCACACCGGGTTTGAGGTAGCTCGCCCACTTTTCCCGCTCGGCCGGGCCAAAGCGGTTTTCGCTGGTATCGGTGAATTCGAGAAGCGTGATGCGGTCATCTCGCGACAGCACCACCATGGCTTCGCCCAGCGGCTGCTGATCGACTTCGACCCGCACCGCCAGCGGTACATCAAAGAAATGCTCCTCGAAATCCGCCGGCAAGCCTTTGGCCTGCGCCAGCAAACTGCGTGGCGTGGTACCGGTGGCGTCGGAAGCCATGACTGCGCTGGCACAGAACAACAGCGCAAGCGCAGCCGCGATGGGTGTCATCGGGAACATGAACTCGTACTCTGATTTTCAGACAATGAAAGTCCGTCGGGGCAAACACGGATGTTTGCCCCGTCGGTCAAACCCACGGCGAAGGTGGGCGTCTAGCAGGCGATCATGCGATCAGCGCGAACCGACCGGAGGTACCGCATCGAAAACCATTGCAATAGTTCCGGTGTAATCACCCGGCGCGTATGTGGAGCTGGCACGCGGAGCGATTTTCAGCAATGCGCGGTAGGTACTGTCGGATTCATCTTCACCCACAACCATTTGTGGCACTTGGGTAAGAACCTTGCCGTTGAATTCAACGTCCAGGGCAATCTGATCGACACCCGATTGCAGCATAGGGATGCCATTGAGGCTGGCGTGAACGGAGCCGTCAGTGTTACGTACGTCAAAGTAACCTTTGACCTCGGTCATTTTGCCGGTGGCAGGGTTGTAGCTCATGTCCTGGTCCTTGTTGACCAGATCAGGGTCGACCGGCACCACATAGAAGCTGGTGGTTGGCACTGTGGCGACAAGACTGATGGTATGCGACGCTTCATTCGCAGCGAAGGCCGTGGAGGACATTGCCAGAAGAGCCAGTGGAGCAGCGATTGCGATTTTCTTGAACATCGTTCAGTACCTGTTTGCTTTATATAAGGGGGTGTCATTGAAAGTTCATAAACCTTTTGCTCGTCGACCGCTGAAGCAACTTGAACTTTCAATGCCGGGCATCATCGACTGTTGCCTCTGGAATGTAAGCAGGCAACTTCCGACAAACTCGTAGTTAAACAACCCCACACCCCGCCAGAAAAAAGAACAAAAAAAAGATACTTGCAACATTCGCTGTAAGTTGCGCCCTACACACAGTTACAGGCAAAAAACCATACAGCAACTTAGCCGCTTTAACGCGGCAACTTGCGCGAAATTAGAATATATACTCAAGCACAACTAGAGCGATAACTTTAACTTTAAGGTCACGCCTTTTTATTTTTGATCGGAAAGAGTTTTGTGGCTTTTTTCACGCTGACCGCTCGTCCGTCGAGCGTCGCCAGAGGCTAAAAACGTCTTGCACAGCGCTTAAGATATATCTTAAGTTGTATCTAAATACGACGAGAGAGAAGCGAAATGAGAGACCATCATTCCCCCCACCGCGAGCATGGCGATGGCCGCGACGGCTTCGAGAAGCGCCCCGGTCGCGAACGCGGCGGCCGCGGTCCGCGAGTCTTTGCCCCCGGCGACTTGAAATTGCTGTTGCTGGCGCTGATCGCCGAACAGCCCTGCCACGGTTACGACCTGATCCGCCAGATAGAAGGCATGTTCGACGGCGCCTACAGCCCCAGCCCCGGGGTGATCTACCCGACCCTGACGTTTCTGGAAGAGAGCGACCTGATCGCCGGTGATGCCGAGGCCGGCAAAAAGCGTTACAGCGTCACCGACGCCGGTCGTTTGTCTTTAAGTGAACAAGCGGTGGCGCTCGACGGTGTACGCATGCGCATCGACGTCAGCAAGCGCTCGCTGCGCGGCCATGATCGCCCGCCGGAAATCCACGAAGCGGTGCACAACCTGCGCCATGCCTTGCAGCTGCACCATGGGCGCTGGAGCGCCGAAGAAATCCTGCGCGTGCGTGACCTGCTCAACGACACCGCCAAAGCCATCGTCGACGGCCCTGCCGTTCAACCTGCCACGGAGAAAGCCGAATGACTGCAGTCGATAACCAAACCATTCACCGCGTGATGCACGAAATCAAACGGCGCAAGCTTGAAGTGCTGCGCGTCACCGACCTGACCCCGCGCATGCGCCGCATCACCCTCGGCGGGCCGGAACTGGCCGGGTTCATCAGCTTGGGCACGGACGATCACGTCAAACTGCTGTTCCCGCAGAACGCCGAACAAGCGGCGGCGCTGGAGACGATGCAACTGGGCGCCGGCAAGGACAACGGGCCGATGCCCGAGATGCGCGACTACACCCCGCGTCGTTACGATCTGGATAAAATGGAGCTGGACATCGATTTCGTCCTGCACGGCGACGGCCCTGCCTCGACATGGGCCGAGCAGGCGCAACCGGGGCAGTTCCTGCATATCGGCGGGCCGCGCGGTTCGATGATCGTGCCGGACATCTTTGACAGCTACCTGCTGATCGGCGACGAAACCGCCCTCCCCGCCATCGCCCGCCGCCTCGAAGGTCTGGCGGCAAATCGCCGGGCACTCGTGGTGATCGAAGTGGAAAACGGTGCCGAGCAGCAAGTGCTGGAAAGCGCGGCGCAGTTCAATGTGATCTGGGTGCTGCGTGAAGGTGGCAAGGACAACCTGCTGACGACGGTCAAACAACTGCAGGTGCCCAAGGGCAATCTTTACGCCTGGGTGGCGACCGAGACCAAGGTCTCGCGGCAGATCCGCCGGGTGCTGATCGATGAGCATGGGCTCGATGAACAGTTCATCAAGGCTGTCGGCTACTGGCGCGCCGAGGGCTCTGACGAGGAGTGATTTTCCTCTGACCACAATTCCCCTGTAGGAGCGAGCTTGCTCGCAAAAGCGGTGTGTCAGTCAACATCCATGCAAACTGATACACCGCATTCGCGAGCAGGCTCGCTCCCACACTGGATCTCAACTTCGTGCGGACAATCTGCGGTCGAGACCGATGATCAGCAGGCCCACCAACACAAATCCCACCAATATCCCCCCGGCATTCGCCAGCACCTGTGGATATCCCAACACCGCCACATCAATGAACGGATACGCATAGGCGCCGAGCAGATGCCCGCGCAGCAAGGCGTAGATGAAATACACCAGCGGATAGATCAGCCACAGCGGCAAGTGCCACAAGCGCAACGTGCCTTTGGGGACGCAGTACCACCAATAGCCAAGAAACAGCAATGGCATGACGTCGTGGAGCAATTCGTCGGCAACAAACTGCCAGCCTTCGGGGTGCCACAAGTGCCGCAGCAGGATGCTGTAGGCCAGACCGACCACGGCGATGCTCACCGCGATCCCGCTGTTGACCCACGGTTGCAGAAACCAGCGCCGCGCGGCGGATTCGCGCTCGGTAACTGCGCAGGTCAGCACCGTCGCCACCAGGGTGTTGGTCAATATGGTGAAGTAGCTGAAGAAACTCACCAGCCCGCCCAGCAGGCTGGCGCCGATGCTCAATCGTGCGAAGAGAATCAGGTACAGCTGAATTGCCAGCCCTGCCCAGCCCAACACGGCCAGGCCGGTGATCAGGCGTTGGCGCCTCGCGCTGTCCATCTCAGAGCGGTCGCTTGGTGCGCATCAGCTTCACGTACAGGCGTTCGACCTTCTCCCGCGCCCACGGGGTTTTACGCAGGAAGGTCAGGCTCGACTTGATGCTCGGATCGCTTTTGAAGCAACGGATGTCGATACGCTCCGCCAGACCCGACCACTCGTAGTGAGTCACCAGTGCATTGAGGATCTGTTCGAGGGTCACGCCGTGCAGCGGATCGGGGGATTGTTCGTTCATGCCGGGCCTTTGGGCGAAGTGATATGCAGAAGCCGCGCACCTTAGCCGAGGGGCAGAGCGGGTGGAAGGCCTGTCTTCAAATGTAGGCCAACCCGGGAAGATCGCAGGCTGTGGCCCGGCTCACAATGCGCCCGTTTGCCGCACTGTTACCGAATCCGAAACGCTGCATGTCTGCAAAAGCGCTTTCTCAATTTGTTACAGATCATTATCCTGCCGCCCTTCCGCTGAAACGCTTCACTGCCTGCGACAATCTGAAGCGCTCGGCCTGCACTCGAAAAAACATCAAAAAAAGACTTCTTCATGCCTGACTTTTGCTTCTCCCGAGACAGCGCTATCTCTGCCCTGCGCACCCTTGGCGGCTGCACCGCCCTTGGCTTGGCGACCTGTGCCCACGCGGCGCCGGCCTTCGACAGTGAATCACCGTACATGCTCGGTGACTGGAACGGCACGCGCACAGAACTTGCGGAAAAAGGCTACGACTTCAAACTCGATTACACCGGCGAAATGGGCAGCAATCTGCACGGCGGTTACGATCACGACCGCACTGCCCGCTACAGCGACCAGTTCGGCCTCGGCACCCATCTGGATCTGCAGAAGATCCTCGGTTGGAACGACGCCGAATTTCAGCTGACCATCACCAAACGCAGCGGCAACAACATCAGCAACGACCGCATCAACGACCCGCGCGTTGGCGGCTTCACTTCCGCCCAGGAAGTCTGGGGCCGTGGCCAGACCACGCGCCTGACGCAGATGTGGTATCAGCAGAAATTCTTCGATCAGACACTCGACATCAAAGTCGGCCGTTTCGGCGAAGGCGAAGACTTCAACAGCTTCCCTTGCGACTTCCAGAACCTCGCGTTCTGCGGCTCGCAGGTCGGCAACTGGGTCGGCGGCATCTGGTACAACTGGCCGGTCAGCCAATGGGCGCTGCGGGTCAAATATCACCTGACGCCCGAGCTGTATGCGCAGGTCGGCGCCTACGAGCAGAACCCGTCAAACCTCGATCGCGGCAACGGCTTCAAACTCAGCGGCAGCGGCACCCAGGGCGCGATCCTGCCGGTCGAACTGGTGTGGACGCCGAAGCTCAACGGCCTGCCGGGCGAATACCGCGCCGGTTACTACTACAGCAATGCCAAGGCCTCTGACGTTTATAAAGACCAGAACGGCCAACCGGCAGCGCTGAGCGGCGAAGCCTATCGCAGTGCCTCGAGCAAGCACGGCGTATGGCTGGGCGTGCAGCAGCAGGTGACCAGTATCGCCAGCGACCACTCGCGCGGTTTGAGCCTGTTCGCCAACGCGACGATGCATGACAAGAAAACCAACGCCATCGACAACTACGTGCAGGCCGGCCTGACCTACAAAGGTCCGTTCGATGCCCGCGCCAAGGACGACATCGGTTTTGCCCTCGCTCGTGTGCACGTCAACCCGGCCTATCGCAAGAACGCCGAAATGACTAACCGCGCCAATGCTGTCTACGACTACGACAATCCGGCGTTCCTGCCACCGCAGGACACCGAATACAGCGCCGAGCTGTATTACGGCGTGCACGTGACCAACTGGCTGACCGTACGCCCGAACCTGCAATACATCCGCCACCCAGGTGGCGTGAACGACGTCGACGACGCCCTGATCGGCGGAATCAAGATCCAGTCGTCGTTCTAAAGATCACCGCTACCCCCTGTGGGAGCGAGCCTGCTCGCGAAGGCGGCCTGTCAGTCGCTGCAGTGTTGCCTGATACACCGCTTTCGCGAGCAGGCTCGCTCCCACAGGAATGCATTTCGTTAGCCGAACAAGTTTTTATCTGAACCATGCCTGCGCCAAATCGTCATCTAAAGTGACTACAGCGCGGGACTACATAAACGTCACGGAGAATCACACTATGAGCACCGAAAGTGCTTCGAGTCGGGGCCGTCTGCTAACGGGCCTGCTCGGCATCCTGCTTCTACTGATGGGCCTGGCCATGCTGGCCGGGGGAGTCAAGCTGAGCATGCTCGGCGGCTCGCTTTACTATCTGCTGGCCGGTATCGGCATCGCTTTGAGCGGCATCCTGCTGCTGATGCGTCGCCGCGCGGCGCTGGGCCTGTACGCCATCGTGCTGTTTGCCAGCACGGTGTGGGCATTGTGGGAAGTCGGTCTGGACTGGTGGCAACTGGTGCCGCGTCTGGCGCTGTGGTTTGTCCTCGGCTTCGTGATGCTGCTGCCGTGGTTCCGTCGCCCGCTGCTGCTCAACGGCCCGGCGAAAATCGGCACTGGCGGCCTGACCATTGCTGTGATCCTGGCCGGCGTTACCGCTCTGGCCAGCCTGTTCACCCACCCGGGCGAGACCTTCGGCGAACTGGGCCGCGACAGCGCGGACATGACCAGCACCGCACCGGCCATGCCGGATGGCGACTGGCAAGCGTACGGTCGCACCGAGTTCGGTGACCGCTACTCGCCGCTCAAGCAGATCACCCCGGAAAACGTCGGCAAGTTGCAGGAAGCCTGGCGCATCCAGACCGGCGACCTGCCAACTGCCGATGACCCGGTCGAGCTGACCAACGAAAACACCCCGCTCAAAGCCAACGGCATGGTCTACGCCTGCACCGCGCACAGCAAAGTGCTGGCACTGGACCCGGACACCGGCAAGGAAATCTGGCGCTTCGATCCACAGATCAAGAGCCCGGTCGGCTTCAAGGGCTTCGCCCACATGACTTGCCGTGGCGTTTCGTATTACGACGAAGCCGCCTATGCCAAGTCTGAAAACGCCGGTTCCGCTGTCATCTCCGAAGCCGGCCAGGCCGTTGCTCAGGCCTGCCCGCGTCGGCTGTACCTGCCAACCGCTGATGCGCGCCTGATTGCGTTGAACGCCGACACCGGCAAGATCTGCGAAGGCTTCGGCAACAACGGCGTGGTTGACCTGACCCAAGGCATCGGCCCGTTCACCGCCGGCGGCTACTACTCCACCTCGCCAGCGGCGATCACCCGTGATCTGGTGATCATGGGCGGTCACGTCACCGACAACGAATCGACCAACGAGCCATCGGGCGTGATCCGCGCCTTCGACGTGCGCGACGGTCACCTGGTGTGGAACTGGGACAGCGACAAGCCGGACGCCACCGAGCCTCTGGCCCCGGGCGAAACCTACAGCCGCAACTCGGCGAACATGTGGTCGCTGGCCAGCGTCGATGAAAAACTCGGCATGGTCTACCTGCCACTGGGCAACCAGACCCCGGACCAATGGGGCGGCAACCGCACCCCGGGCGCCGAGAAATTCAGCGCCGGCCTCGTTGCCCTGGACCTGGCCACCGGTAAAGTGCGCTGGAACTACCAGTTCACCCACCATGACCTGTGGGACATGGACGTGGGCAGCCAGCCAACCCTGCTCGACATGAAAACCGCCGACGGCGTGAAACCTGCGCTGATCGCTCCGACCAAACAGGGCAGCCTGTACGTCCTCGACCGTCGTGACGGCACGCCGATCATTCCGATCAAGGAAATCCCGGTACCGCAAGGCGCCGTGAAAGGCGACCACACCGCACCGACCCAGGCCCGTTCGGACCTCAACCTGCTGGCCCCGGAACTGACCGAAAAAGCCATGTGGGGCGCCAGCCCGTTCGACCAGATGCTGTGCCGCATCCAGTTCAAGGAACTGCGTTACGAGGGCCAGTACACCCCGCCATCGGAACAGGGCAGCCTGATCTATCCGGGTAACGTCGGCGTGTTCAACTGGGGCGGCGTCTCGGTCGATCCGGTTCGCCAGCTGCTGTTCACCAGCCCGAACTACATGGCCTTCGTCTCGAAAATGGTGCCACGCGAGCAAGTCGAAGCCGGCAGCAAGCGCGAGAGCGAAACCTCGGGCGTGCAGCCAAACACTGGCGCGCCATACGCGGTGATCATGCACCCGTTCATGTCGCCACTGGGCGTACCGTGCCAGGCCCCGGCCTGGGGCTACGTCGCCGGTATCGACCTGACCACCGGCAAAGTCGTGTGGAAACGCAAGAACGGCACCAGCCGCGACAGCTCGCCAATCCCGATCGGCTTCACCCTCGGCGTACCGAGCATGGGCGGTTCGATGGTTACTGCCGGCGGCGTCGGCTTCCTCAGCGGCACCCTCGACCAGTACCTGCGCGCCTATGACGTGAATACCGGTAAAGAACTGTGGAAATCGCGCCTGCCAGCAGGCGGCCAAGCGACTCCGATGACCTACACCGGCAAGGACGGCAAGCAATACGTGCTGCTCGTTGTTGGCGGTCACGGCTCGCTGGGCACCAAGATGGGTGACTACATCATTGCGTACAAGCTGCCGGAATAAGATTTAACGGCGGTAAAACAAAGGCGCCACCTTGTGAAGGGTGGCGCCTTTTTACATAGAGGAGCGCCCAAAATACTCCATCCACGGCAGAGCATATGGCACCAATGAAGGCTATCCTCTTTTGCTCGCGGCTATTTGAGCTTTGATTGACTGTTGTACATCCGCCAACGATGCAAACAGACCGCCAGGTTTCCCACCGGAGTAGACAATCTGGAAACGGTAGCCTGAGTTGGCAGGATCATGTTCCAAGATGATCCAGCCTCGATAGGTTGTCGTAATAGGGTAACTCATAGTTTATCTCCTTGATTTTGCGCACTTCCCTAGTGTGAGAAATCGCCCTACCAATGTCGTACAACGTTATAAAAACCGTCAACTGTCAGAGTTGACAGGTATTCAATACGCATTCGAGATAAAGACTAATCCGAAGCGGAATATTAACGACTCAGGAAACAGTGCCCCTTCCGCATTAAAACCCAAAGAGCATAAACCCGATCAAAACCCAGCAAAAACGGGCTAAAAAACTGTCAACTATGACAGTAGCGACCCATTTCAAAAAAAGATGAGGATGCAGTCGCATTAATAGTACTTGTTGCCAGAAAAGTAACTGCGCACCTCCTGAGCCCTGGTTCCGGAAGCCGCATTAAATATTCAAGGAGATCAATCATGAACAATATAAGAAACAGGGGCGCTGCGCTCTTGGTAACCATTATGGCGCTGACTGCTTCAATTGTTAAAGCCGACGTAATTACAGACAAGGCAAACAATTGCAATAAAGCGCTGAGTGAGCTGAAGACTATCGGAGTGACGCCTGGCGAATATAGTTGCGAAGCAAATACGAAGAAGGACATGTACTGGCGAGCCTATGCACCAGGGGAGTTATTTAGAAAAATTCTTGATATTTGCGAAGCAAATGGACCAGTCACATCAGTTCCCTATGAATCATCTGAAGTTGTTGCGTGTAACTATTACTCTCCAGCGGGCTTTAGAAAATAACTGCACTACGACTTATTTGGACAAGCAATCCCATAGCTGGTGATGCCGGCCGGTTAGTGCCAAATAATTTGCTTAAAATGGCGAATCTCCTGTGGGAGCTAGCCTGCTAGCGATTGCGGCCTGACATTCAACATCTGTGTTTACTGAAAGTGCCCCATCGCTAGCAGGCTAGCTCCCACAGGTTGAAAAGTGTTTGCTCTTTAGGAAAGGTGCTTGTCCTACAGACGTTGAAAGTGGCGCGGAGTTTTCCGACAAGTCGCGTCGGTTGTGCCTCGGAAATCGGCTGGATAGGCTCTGGGGTCGCTGCAAATTCAGCGAACGGGCGTCGCGGCCCGAGCAGTTCATTCGATTTGATGCATAATCGCCGGCCCAAGCGCTTGCCGCTTGGTTTGATGGTGGCTGTGCGCGGGATACCCTCGGGTATGCCGGGTTTTCCGAATGGCTCGGTCCGCGAACCTGCGTACAGCTGCCTCCTTGCATTGCGTCGCGGCGAGCAAGCAAGGCAGCTCCATTTCTCATTCGGCGCGCCACCATGTTCAAACCAACACCCAATCCCCCCGAAACCGAAAGCACTTCCCCCTACCAATCCCCCGACTCAAAAAAAACGCCACGACGCCGCCGACCGTGCGCAGGACCACTACCTGAAACCACCCGCCAACGCCGACAAGGCCCACAAACCCAGCACCATGTTCCAGGTCACTCCAGACCAAAACAACGAAAGCCTGCTTGCCCACGCCTGCGAATCCCTGGCCTCGGCCAATGTCATGACCAGCGACATCGCGGCATACGTCGACAGCCCACAGCGACATACCATCCTTGCGATCCAGCCACCATTTAATAGTTAAAGCTAACCAGCACTAGCGTTTTTCGCTATTTATGCAAAGACATTGTTAGATTCCAATA